>NZ_JBFUIC010000161.1:0-9894 GCF_056402075.1 Pseudomonas sp. P4_C3 | reverse complement strand
GTGTTTGAATTGGCGTGGGGCATTGCTCAGGTGTTGCCTGTGCGGACGCAATCGCGAGCAAGCTCGCACCCACAGGGTCTGCGCCAGGCACATTAATTGCGCAAGACGCGGTTATGTGGGAGCGAGCTTGCTCGCGATGAGGCCAGACCAGTCAATCACTAATGCCCAGCCTGCCACGGCTGCCCCAACGACACCGGCGCATACAACCGTGTCCGCAGCGCATCCCGTGACAGCAGCACCAGCACCACAATGGTCGCGACATACGGCAGCATCGCCAGCAGACTGGACGCAATTGCCAGCCCCAACCCCTGCGCCACCAGGTGCAGGATGCTGGCGAGCCCGAACAGGTACGCGCCGAGCAGCAGGCGCCACACCCGCCAACTGGCGAACACCACCAGCGCCAGGGCAATCCAGCCGCGCCCGGCGCTCATGTTCTCCGCCCACATCGGCGTGTACGCCAGGGACAGATAAGCCCCGGCCAACCCTGCCATTGCGCCGCCGAACAACACCGCCAACGTGCGTACAACCAAAACCGGCAAGCCCATGGCGCTGGCGGCGTCGGGATTTTCGCCGACCGCTTGAATGATCAGCCCGATGCGGCTTTTCAGAATCACCCAGGCCACCAATGCAAACAACGCGAACGACAGATACACCAGCAGATCCTGGGCAAACAGCATCCGTCCGATCAGCGGGAGCTCACTCAAATACGGAATCGCCATCGGCTCGAAACCCGCCAGCGGTTTGCCGACCCACGCCGCACCGACAAAGGTCGACAGGCCCACACCGAAAATCGTCAGGGCTAGCCCGGTGGCCACCTGATTGGCGTTGAACACCAGAGCCACCAAGGCAAAGAGAGACGACAACAGTATCCCGGCAAGCATCGCCAGCAACACGCCGAGCCACAGGTTTGCGGTGTTGAACGCGACGATGAAACCGATCACCGCGCCAAACAGCATCATGCCTTCCTGGCCCAGGTTGAGGACGCCGCTTTTCTCGCAGATCAGTTCCCCCAGCGCCACCAGCAGCAACGGCGTACCGCAGCGGACCATGGCGTAGAAAATATTGCTCAGCAGATCGATATCCATCACAGCGCTCCTGCTTGTACGGCGGTGGCTTGGGCGCGACGGGTCCGGCGCAGGTTCAAGCGCGGTCGGTAGAGAATCAGCACATCACTGGCCAGCAGGAAAAACAGCATCATGCCCTGGAACAATTGGGTAATCGCTTGCGGCAGGTTCAGGCTCATTTGTGCGCTTTCGCCGCCGATGTACAGCAGCGCCATCAACAGGCTGGAAAACAGGATGCCGACAGGATTCAGGCGGCCGAGAAACGCCACGGTGATCGCCGCATAGCCGTAGCCCGGCGAGACCTGCGGCACCAGCTGGCCGATGGGGCCGGTGACTTCGCACACACCCGCCAGCCCAGCCAGGCCACCGCTGATCAACAGCGCGAGCCAGATCAGGCGCTTCTCGCGAAAGCCGACAAAACCGGCGGCACGTTTGTCCAGCCCGAGCACTTTGATCTGAAAACCGACAAAGCTTTTTTGCAACAACACCCAGACCGCCACCAACGCGAGCAGGGCGAGATACACTCCGGCATGCACCCGGCCATCCTCCATCAACAGCGGCATGCGGCTGGCGTCACCGAACATCGCTGACTCGGGGAAGTTGAACCCGGCGGGATCCTTCAAAGGGCCGTGAACGCAGAACAGCAACAGGTTCAGTGCGATGTAGTTGAGCATGATGCTGGTCAGGATCTCATTGGCGTTGAAGCGCGTGCGCAACCACGCCGTCAGGCCGGCCCACGCGGCACCCGCCAGGGTGCCTGTGAGCAGGATCAGCACCAGCGCCCAGCGGCTTTGCATATCGATGATGTTCACCGCCAGCGCACTGCCGGCCAACGCGCCGAGCAGCAGTTGACCTTCGGCACCGATGTTCCAGATACGCGCCTGATACGCGACGGCCAGGCCCAGGGCGCAGAGCAGAATCGGCAGGGCTTTGACCAACAGTTCAGAGACGCCGTACAGGTCGCTGACCGGTGCGATAAGCAGCGTGTGCAAGGTCAGTAGCGGGTCGTGCCCGAGCGCGATAAAAAACAGTGATCCACAGCCCAGGGTCAGGACAGCCGCCAGCAACGGCGAGCACCACAGCATCAGGCGCGATTGCTGGCCACGGGGTTCAAGAGAAAGCAGCATGTGACACTCCGTTAGCGCGTGGCGGATGCGAGTGATTGAGGGGCACCGAACTGGCCGGCCATCCAGCCGCCGACATCRCTCAGGCGCGTATCCACTGTGGCGTGGAGCGCCGACAGCCGACCGCCGCACAAGGCGCCGAGGCGGTCGCTGATCTGGAGCAGTTCGTCGAGGTCTTCGGAAATCACCAGGATCGCCGCGCCGGCATCGCGCAAGGCAATCAAGGCGCGATGAATGGTGGCGGCGGCGCCGACATCCACACCCCAGGTTGGATGCGCGGCCACCAGCAGTTTCGGTTGCTGAAGGATTTCCCGGCCGAGGATGAATTTCTGCAAATTGCCTMCGGACAGGCTGCGGGCCGACACCTGGCTATCGGGTGTCTTGACGCCGAAACGGTGGATGATTTCCTCGGCCAGTGCTTCGACTTTGCCGCGCTGAATCAGGCCGTTACTCACCAATCCCTGCTGGAAAGCGGTCAGCAGAGTGTTGTCCGCCAGGCTCAGCTCCGGCACCGCGCCATGACCCAAGCGTTCGGCGGGGACGAACGCCAGGCCGAGTTGGCGGCGAGCATCGGGACGCAAATGGGCGACTGGCTCCTGGCCAAATCGGATCGTCGCGCTGGCGTTGCGGGGCAGCAGTGCTTCGCCACTGAGCAAGGCCAGCAACTCATCCTGGCCATTGCCGGCGACACCGGCGATGCCGACAATTTCACCGCCGCGCACTTCAAGGTCGATGTTGGCAAGCGAGCAGCCGAACGGGTCCGGGTTGTGCCAGGACAAGCCACGGACATCAAGGAACGCATCACCTCCAGTAACCTTCGGATAGTCTGCGATCAACTCCGCTGCTTCACCGACCATCAAGCGCGCCAGTTGCTGATCCGAACACTCGGCCGGCACGCAATGCCCGGCCACCCGACCGCCTCGTAAAACTGTTGCGCTGTGGCACAACGCGCGGACTTCCCCGAGCTTGTGACTGATGAACAAAATGCTGCAGCCGTCGGCAGCGAGCCGGCGCAGGGTGACGAACAAGTCGTCGGTCTCTTGCGGCGTCAGCACCGAAGTCGGCTCATCGAGAATCAACAGGCGGATGTCCTGCATCAGGCAACGAATGATTTCCACCCTTTGCCGTTCACCGATCGACAGGCTGTGGACAAGTCGCTCCGGTTCCAGCGCCATGCCGTAGCGGCGGGACACTTCGCGAATCTTCGGCTCAAGCTGTTTGGGTGTGCCTGCCGCCGCGCCCATGGCCAGGGCAATGTTCTGCGCCACGCTCAGGGTTTCGAACAGCGAAAAATGCTGGAACACCATGCCGATTCCCAGACCGCGCGCCTGGGCCGGGTTGCGCAGGCTCACCTGCTGACCTTGCCAGATCACCTCGCCCGAATCGGCGTGGGTGACGCCGTAGATGATCTTCATCAGCGTGCTTTTGCCCGCGCCGTTTTCGCCGAGCAGGGCATGGATCTCGCCAGGGGCAATGGACAGGTCGATGGCGTCGTTGGCCAGGCAACCGGGGTAGCGTTTTGTGATTTTGCGCAGTTGCAGGCGCGGAATCGGATCAGGAATTGGAGCGAGATTGGGCATGACAGGCTCGGTGCTGTTGGACTTGTGCCTGTGGATAAAGCAATTTTCTGGCCACTTGGTCAGGAAAACTTCGAAGTCCTGTGAGCCGAGGCGTTGAGTACGCAGCTTTCAAATGTGCCACGCAGAGCCCGGCACCACATGGGGGCAATGGTGCAAATCAAGCCCTGATTTTGCTCGTGCGCTTTTGCTCAAAAAATGAGCAACTGACCACAAGCCATACCGTGCAGGGCGCCGAGACGGCCATGAACGGGTTATCCACAGATTGCTCCACAGTATTTGTGCGCAAGCTCAAAGCACGGGCATAAGCACTGAGTGGCTTTCTTCTAAAGGCGATAAACCGTCGTAACTGTTTGTTTTTATTTGTATTTGATTTGCTTGATGGCGGATTGGACGAAAATTGAACAAAGTTCGCAAAGCCGTATGACACAAGGGTTACAGCCGTATGTGCTCAGGTTATCCACAGCCGGGTGCACAGCAGATGTGGGCAAATATGGAATAAGTGGAAAAGCGGCGTGCCCCAAAAAATTGCAGCCTGTGCGGAAGCCTTTTAGCGCTGTAACAAAATGCGTCCGCGACTCAAATCGGCCAGTTGTGACTGCAAGGTGTCGATCTGCGCATCGCCCACAGCCAATTGCAACTCGACACCATTGGCGGTGAAGGTTTCATCCACAACCAATCCACCTGCCTCCGCCACCCGCAGCTTGACCAGGGCCAACTCGGCAAATCCGCAAGCGCAACGCAGCGGCACCCGGCTGATCAGCTCAATCTTTGGCGCCGCTTGCAGGCATTTATTTGCACCACCGCCATAGGCCCGGGCGAGCCCACCGGTGCCCAGTTGGATGCCGCCATACCAGCGAATCACCAGTACCGCGACCTGATCGCAATCCTGCGCTTCGATCGCCGCTAGCATCGGCCGGCCGGCCGTACCGCCGGGCTCGCCATCATCAGTGCTGCGATACTGATCGCCGAGTTTCCACGCCCAGCAGTTGTGCGAGGCATTCAAGTCACTGTGCTGTTCAATGAACGCCTGGGCCTCGGCCGGGCTGGAGACTGGCGCGGCGAAGGTAATGAAGCTGCTCTTGCGAATCTCTTCGCGGTATTCGTAAAAACCGCTGAGGGTAAAAGGCATACGTACCTGAATGGCTACTTAAATGGCAGGTTGCAGGCCGCAGCCCTTGAGAATGATGCGGATCAGGTTGTCCCCGGCGTCTTCCATGTCCTGTTTAGTCAACCTGGTGCGCCCGGTTACGCGGCAGATCTGCGTGGCGAAATCGGCGTAATGCTGGGTGCTGCCCCACAACAGGAAGATCAGGTGCACCGGATCGACCAGGTCCATTTTACCGGCGTCGATCCACGCCTGGAACACGCCCGCACGGCCCTGAAACCAGGCGCGATAATCCTGGTTGAAGTACTCGGTCAGGCATTCACCGCCACTGATGACTTCCATGGCGAAAATCCGCGAGGCTTGTGGCTGGCGTCGGGAGAACTCCATTTTCGCGCGGATGTAACGAGTCAATGCTTCGCTCGGATCGTCTTCGGCGGTGAGGGTGTTGAAGGTGCTGTCCCACAACTCGATGATGTTGCTTAGCACCGCCACGTACAAACCGAGTTTGTTGGTGAAGTAGTAATGCAGGTTTGCCTTGGGCAACCCGGCATTCTGGGCAATGGTGTTCATGCTCGTGCCTTTGTACCCGTGACGGGCGAACTCGTCTTCGGCGGCTTTGATGATGGTCTCTTCGTTTTTCTGACGAATGCGGCTGACGGGTTTGCCGCCGTGGGCTGGGACTTCAAAGGTCATAAGCATTTCCGAACTGATGGGTGGGACGGCCAGTGCGTTGATAGCGTACCCACCGGATTCAGACAAGTCCTTATGTGGCGCAAGGRTCATTAACGCGTCGCGGCCAGGCTCTCGAGAAAACTCTCCAGCACCAGATGCGGGCGACGCCCCTTGCGTGTAACCGACGCCAGGCTGAGGTCATAGAAGCGCGTTTTCGCTTTCAACGCGCGCAACCGACCTTGCTGCACCCAAAGACCCGCGTAGTGATCCGGCAGGTAACCGATGTAGCGCCCGGTCAGGATCAGGAACGCCATGCCTTCGCGGTCCGAGGCACTGGCGGTGCAATTGAGCGCCTGGTAGTGAGCCTGGATCTCCGCTGGCAAACGGAAGGTGGGTGCGATGGCGTCCTGACTGTTCAGGCGTTCGTCGTCCAGTTGCTTGTCATCGACATAAAACAGCGGATGGCCGACCGCGCAGTACAACAGCGATCGCTCGCTATACAGCGGTTGATACTCGAGCCCCGAGAGCGCACTGGCCTGCGGCACCACGCCGACGTGCAGGCGACCGTCAAGCACGCCTTGTTCGACCTCATTGGGCGCGATCATGCGGATCTGGATCTGCACGTCCGGACCGCGCTCTTTCAATTGCGCGAGGGCATGGGTGATGCGCATGTGGGGCAGGGTGACCAGGTTGTCCGTCAAGCCAATGATCAACTCGCCGCGCAAGTGCTGGTGCAGGCCATTGACCTCGGTGCGGAAGCTTTCCAGCGCACTTAACAGTTGCAGCGCCGATTGATAGACCTCGCGGCCTTCTTCGGTCAGGGAAAACCCGGCACGTCCCCGTTGGCACAGGCGTAAACCGAGGCGTTGCTCCAGATCGCTCATCTGCTGGCTGATCGCTGAGCGACCGATGCCCAGCACGGTTTCCGCCGCAGAGAAGCCGCCGCATTCCACCACGCTGCGGAAAATCCTCAGCAGGCGGATATCAAAGTCGCTGACCTGGGCCAGCGGATCGGGACGGCGAGTGCTCATGCGGGTTACTCAAAGTTTAGTGGTTGGCTGACTGAACATTAGAAAAGTTGGATTTCACCGACTTTATCCCCGTGGCAATTTAGCTGCAACAACGGTTTTCAATCCTTACGCCGCTTATTGCCTTGCGAGGTTACGCCCATGAACCAGCCTGAAAACGCCCCGACTTCCCTGGCCAGCCAGCTCAAGCTCGATGCTCACTGGATGCCTTACACCGCCAACCGTAACTTCCAGCGCGACCCGCGCCTGATCGTTGGCGCCGAAGGCAGCTGGCTGATCGACGACAAGGGCCGCAAGGTATATGACTCGCTGTCCGGTCTGTGGACCTGTGGCGCCGGGCACACCCGCAAGGAAATCCAGGAAGCGGTCTCCAAGCAATTGGGCACCCTCGACTACTCGCCAGGTTTCCAGTACGGCCATCCGTTGTCCTTCCAGCTGGCTGAGAAAATCACCGACCTGACCCCGGGCAACCTGAACCACGTGTTCTTCACCGACTCGGGCTCCGAGTGCGCTGACACCGCTGTGAAGATGGTCCGTGCTTACTGGCGCCTGAAGGGCCAGTCGACCAAGACCAAAATGATCGGCCGTGCCCGTGGTTACCACGGTGTGAACATCGCCGGCACCAGCCTCGGCGGCGTGAACGGCAACCGCAAGCTGTTCGGTCAGGCGATGATGGACGTCGACCACCTGCCGCACACTTTGCTGGCAAGCAACGCTTATTCCCGTGGCATGCCGGAGCAGGGTGGTATCGCCCTGGCTGACGAACTGTTGAAGCTGATCGAACTGCACGATGCGTCGAACATCGCGGCGGTCTTCGTCGAGCCATTGGCCGGTTCCGCTGGCGTGCTGGTTCCACCACAGGGTTACCTCAAGCGTCTGCGTGAAATCTGCGACCAGCACAACATCCTGCTGGTGTTCGACGAAGTGATCACCGGTTTCGGCCGTACCGGCACCATGTTCGGCGCCACCACCTTCGGCGTGACCCCGGACCTGATGTGCATTGCCAAGCAAGTCACCAACGGTGCGATCCCGATGGGCGCGGTGATTGCCAGCTCCGAGATCTACCAGACCTTCATGAATCAGCCGACGCCTGAATACGCGGTTGAATTCCCCCATGGCTACACCTATTCCGCGCATCCGGTGGCTTGCGCCGCGGGCCTGGCAGCACTCGACCTGCTGCAAAAGGAAAACCTGGTGCAGAGCGTGGCTGAAGTCGCACCGCATTTCGAAAATGCGCTGCACGGCCTCAAAGGCACCAAGAACATCATCGACATCCGCAACTTCGGCCTGGCTGGCGCGATCCAGATCGCCCCTCGTGACGGCGATGCGATCGTGCGTCCGTTCGAAGCCGGCATGGCGCTGTGGAAAGCCGGGTTCTACGTGCGCTTCGGCGGCGACACCCTGCAGTTCGGCCCAACCTTCAACAGCAAGCCGCAGGACCTGGATCGCCTGTTCGACGCGGTCGGCGAAGTGCTGAGCAAGATCGACTGATTTGACAAAACACCTGTAGGAGCGAGCTTGCTCGCGATGGACGTTAACGATGATGCGGGCTGCCTGGATGAACGCGGCGCCCTCACTATCTTCGCGAGCAAGCTCGCTCCTACAAAAGCTATCTATATAGCAGGCACCCGTTGAAGGGCACCTGTGGACAACTTTTCAGGAGCTTCCATGAGCGTTATTCCGCATTTGATCAATGGCGAACTGGTGACTGAGAACGGTCGTGCGGTTGATGTGTTCAACCCGTCTACCGGCCAGGCTATTCACAAGTTGCCGCTGGCGACCCGCGAAACCATCCAGAGCGCCATCGACGCCGCCAAGGCTGCATTCCCGGCCTGGCGCAACACGCCACCGGCCAAGCGGGCCCAAGTGATGTTCCGCTTCAAGCAACTGCTGGAACAGAACGAAGCGCGCATCTCGCAATTGATCAGCGAAGAACACGGCAAGACCCTGGAAGACGCCGCTGGTGAACTTAAGCGCGGTATCGAGAACGTCGAGTTCGCTTGCGCGGCGCCGGAAATCCTCAAGGGCGAATACAGCCGCAACGTCGGCCCGAACATCGATGCATGGTCGGACTTCCAGCCACTGGGCGTGGTGGCYGGTATYACGCCGTTCAACTTYCCGGCSATGGTKCCRCTSTGGATGTAYCCGYTGGCCATCGTSTGCGGCAACTGCTTCATCCTCAAACCGTCCGAGCGTGATCCGAGCTCGACGCTGCTGATTGCCCAGTTGCTGCTGGAAGCTGGTTTGCCCAAAGGCGTACTGAGCGTGGTGCACGGTGACAAGACTGCAGTGGACGCATTGATCGAAGCGCCGGAAGTCAAGGCACTGAGCTTCGTCGGTTCGACCCCGATTGCCGAATACATCTATAGCGAAGGCACCAAGCGCGGTAAACGCGTTCAGGCCCTGGGTGGTGCGAAGAACCATGCGGTGCTGATGCCGGATGCAGATCTGGACAACGCTGTCAGCGCACTGATGGGCGCGGCTTACGGCTCTTGCGGTGAGCGCTGCATGGCGATCTCCGTGGCCGTGTGTGTCGGCGACCAGGTTGCCGATGCTCTGGTGGCCAAACTGGTTCCGCAAATCCAGGCGCTGAAGATCGGTGCCGGTACTTCCTGCGGTCTGGACATGGGCCCTCTGGTTACTGGTCAAGCGCGGGACAAGGTCAGCGGTTACGTGGAAGACGGCGTAGCAGCTGGCGCGACACTGGTAGTGGACGGTCGTGGCCTGACCGTGGCCGGTCATGAGGACGGCTTCTTCCTGGGTGGCTGCCTGTTCGACAACGTCACGCCAGAAATGCGCATCTATAAGGAAGAGATCTTCGGGCCGGTATTGTGCGTCGTCCGGGTCAACAGCCTGGAAGAGGCGATGCAACTGATCAACGATCACGAGTATGGCAACGGCACCTGCATCTTCACCCGTGACGGGGAAGCGGCGCGCCTGTTCTGCGACGAGATCGAAGTCGGCATGGTCGGCGTCAACGTACCGCTGCCGGTGCCGGTGGCTTACCACAGTTTTGGTGGCTGGAAACGTTCGCTGTTCGGCGACCTGCATGCCTATGGCCCGGATGGTGTACGTTTCTACACCCGCCGCAAGGCCATCACCCAGCGCTGGCCGCAGCGTGCGAGCCATGAGGCTTCGCAGTTCGCTTTCCCTAGCTTGTAAGTAGAAGGGTAAAGAAGGCCGACCCAACGGGTCGGCCTTTTGTTTTTGGGGCTTTTTTAGCTATATGACAGTTTTGTGAAAATAGCTGTTGACGGCAGATTCTGGAAGCCTATAATTCGCCCCACTTCCGGCGCAGTCGAAACGGAAACTCCTTGGTAA
>NZ_JBFUIC010000160.1:0-16515 GCF_056402075.1 Pseudomonas sp. P4_C3 | reverse complement strand
CGTCTGGACCGCTACCTGGACAAGACCCCGGCCAACTACACCGCGGGCCAGGAAGTGGATCTGCTGGTGGCCGAAGCCACGGACATGGGCTTCAAGGCCATCATCAACAACAAGCACTGGGGCCTGATCCACAAGAATGAAATCTTCAAGTTCATGCGCGCCGGTAAAGAAGAAAAGGGTTTCATCAAGGAAGTTCGCGCCGACGGCAAGATCAGCCTGAGCCTGCAACCGGTCGGCCAGGAAGCGGCCACCAGCCTGAACTCGAAGATCCTCGCCAAGTTGCGCGAAAACAACGGCAGCCTGGCGGTCAGCGACAAGAGCGATCCGGCGTTGATCAGCAGCCTGTTTGGTGTCAGCAAGGGCAACTTCAAGAAGGCCATTGGTGCATTGTACAAGAATGGCCAGATTGTCATTCATGCCGATCGTATCGAGCTCAGTTGACCCCACTCTGACGTGTAGGAGCTGCCGMAGGCTCGGTCCGCGCTCGGGCGATCTTTTGATCTTTAAAAATCAAGATCGCAGCCTTTGGCAGCTCCTACAGGGGCATTTTCTGGCCTACTGGTTAATAATCGACAACATGATTCATCGCCCTGGTGATTTCTTTTCAACGAGAAGGCCGGGGTTTTGCTTTTTTTCTGCCGAGTCTTTGCCATGGATTGTGTCTTCGAGGTGTTCCGGTGAGTGCCACCCGGCGCAGCGCCGACGGGTTTGCCCTGCAAGTGATGGTCGGGTTGTGCCTGGTCTGGGGCGTGCAGCAGGTGATGATCAAGTGGGCGGCGGCCGATATTGCGCCGGTGATGCAGGCGGCTGGACGTTCCGGCATGTCGGCGTTGCTGGTCGGGCTGCTGATCTGCTGGAAGGGCGGCTGGAACCAGGTGGGGACGACCTGGCGCGGCGGTCTGTTGGCCGGTGCCTTGTTCGGCCTGGAGTTCTTCTTCATTTCCGAAGGCCTGCAACTGACCACGGCGGCGCACATGTCGGTGTTTCTCTACACCGCGCCGATCTTCACTGCATTGGGTGTGCACTGGTTGTTGCCCAGTGAGCGTTTGCGGCCCTTGCAATGGCTGGGGATTGTCCTGGCCTTTATCGGGATTGCCATCGCGTTTGCCGGCGGGGTGTCCTGGGACAACCTTGATTACCGCATGTTGATGGGCGATGCCTTGGGTGTGCTGGCGGGTGCTGCCTGGGGCGCGACCACGGTAGTGGTGCGCGCCTCGCGCCTGTCGGAAGCGCCGGTGACCCTGACGCTGTTCTATCAGTTGATTGTCGGTTTCTTCGGATTGTTGTTGATTGCGCTGCTCAGCGGCCAGGTCACCCATGTCAGCCTGACCACCGTGGCGGTCGCCAGTGTGCTGTTTCAGGGCGTGATCGTGTCGTTCTTCAGTTACCTGATCTGGTTCTGGCTGCTGCGCCGGTACCTGGCGGCGAACCTCGCGGTGTTTTCGTTCATGACGCCGTTGTTCGGCGTCACGTTCGGTGTGGTGCTGCTGGGCGAGGCGCTGAGCCTGAACTTCGTCATCGGTGCCGTGCTGGTGTTGGCGGGCATCACCTTTGTCAGTGCTGAACAGTGGCTGCGCCGTCGTTTGCGCAAAGCCCTCGGTCAGCACTGACCGGCGCGAGCAACAGACCGCCGGCGAGCAACAGACCGCAGCCGGCGACCACCAGTGCCGGCTGCAAACCGCCACTGAAATGACTGCTCAGCGCCGCCAGCAATGGCCCGCTCAGTTGGCCCACGGCGAAGCAGGCCGTCAGCAGGCCGGCATTGCGCTGGGTAGCGTGGGGCGCCAGTTCCCGGGAACGCTGCATCACCAGTTGCATGCAAGCCAGGAATGGCGTGCCGCACAGGATCACACCCAACGCCAGACCTGGCCCGTTGCCCAGCAGGCAGGCGAACACGCCGGCGGCTTGCAGCCATAACGTCGCCATCAACCAGTGACGCGTTGCTCCCGGCCTTTGGCGACGCAGACTCACCAGCACCACACCCGTGGCAGCCGCCAAGCCAAAGCACGGCCAGAACAGGTCGGCCTGCCATTGGCCATGGAATTGCGCGTTGGCCATCTGCGACAGAAAGGTCGCCGGGATGATGTAGCCCAATCCGTACAAGCCATAGATCCAGCCCAGACGACCGATGCCTTGGGTGTGCGATGCGTTGGCGCTGGGCGCAGCAGTCGCGGTTGTGTCCGGTTGTGGCAGGAATGGCAGGATCCCCAGCAGCATCGCCAGCCCTGTGGCGGCGTACACCAGCCACAAGGTGGCGGAAGTCTGGCCCAGCAGGTTCGAGCCCAGGGCCAACAAACCTGTCAGAAAAATCCCCAAACCCGGTCCGGCGAAGACCAGGGCGCCTGATCGTGGGCGACCGGCCGCTGCCGCGAGCGGCTGGCTCAGGGCGGTGATCATCACCAGCACCCAGGCGCTGGCCACACCGGTGCCGAAGCGCAGCAGCAGGTGCGACCAGAAACCATTGGCCCAGAACGACGCCAGGGTCAGCAGTACGCAGAGCCACAACCCGCCCAGCAAGCGCCGGCGCACTTGCGCGGGACGCCGGGAGAACATGGCGTCCACCGCGCCGATGAAATAACCGAGGTAATTGGCGGCGGCAATCAGTCCGGCGGCGGTCAGGTCGATCTGACCTTCGCTGAGCAGGTGCGGCAGTTGCGGTGTCAGGGCAAAACGGCCGATGCCCATGGCCATCATCAGGGCAACGAAACTGGCGGATAAGCGAATCAAGGGAGACATGGTCTGGATTCCGTTCAGAGGATCGATGACCGTCAGGCTAGGATTGATTGACTTTCTTTAAAAATGAATAATAGTGAGTAACTTGTTCTTTTTTGGAGAATGCCGTGGAATTCAGCCAATTGCGCATCTTCCAGGCGGTGGCGCAAGAAGGGTCCATCACCCGGGCCGCCGAACGGCTGCATCGAGTGCCGTCGAACCTGTCGACCCGGCTCAAACAGCTGGAGGAGCAACTGGGTGTCGAACTGTTCCTGCGCGAGCGTCAGCGCTTGCAGTTGTCGCCTGCGGGAAAAGTCCTGCTGGACTACACGGCCAAACTGTTTGCCTTGCGCGACGAAGCCAGCGCGGCAGTGCAGGGCGGGCAACCGGCGGGCGACTTCGTGCTCGGCACCATGTACAGCACGGCGGCGATTCATCTTCCGCGGCTATTGGCGCGCTATCACCGCCTGTATCCGGCCGTGAACCTGCAAGTGCAATCCGGGCCCAGCGGTGAATTGCTCGAAGGCCTGCTCACCGGCCGACTCGATGCGGCACTGGTGGATGGCCCCATGGAACTGGCCGGGCTCGACGGGGTGCCCTTGTGCGAAGAGCGCCTGGTGCTGATCAGCGAGGCCGATCATCCGCCCGTGCGCAGCGCGCTGGATGTGCAAGGTCGTTCGGTGTTCACCTTTCGCCAGGGCTGCTCCTACCGCATGCGCCTGGAGGCCTGGTTCGCCCATGACCACGCGGCCATGGGCCGGGCGATGGAGATCGAGTCCTATCCGGGGATGCTGGCGTGTGTGATTGCCGGTTCCGGTGTGGCGCTGATGTCGGAGTCGATGCTCGCCAGCCTGCCGGGCCGTGAGAGTGTGGCAGTGCATCCGTTGGCCGAGCCGTTCGCCAGCGCTACCACTTGGCTGATGTGGCGCAAGGGCATGGTCGGGGCCAACCTGAATGCCTGGATCGAGCAACAACAGGTGGTTTTTCCTACGGCACAGGTGCAGGCGCGGGAAATTGCCTGAACACAGGCTGATTGTGATGGATTCAGTAACAGATCATTGCGACTTTGCGCGAGCATTGCACGGGACTTCGGACTATTATCTGTGCGAAGGGGCTAGAGAATTTTGGCCGCTCGGCACTACCCTGAAGGGGGCACCATGAAAGAGAAAATTCAAAACTGGCTGCATGACCTGGGCGTGGCTCTCGGTTTGATCGAACCGCCAATGCAACCCGTGCCTGTTCGTACTGACGACGAACAGCGTCGGCGCCAGCAGCGACGCCGGTAATGGCAGATAACATCTGACAGGTGAAAGGTTTTCCGTGGCGAGGGAGCAATCTCCCTTGCCGCTTCGTGTACGTTTGATCAGCAGCCTTAGTACCGCCCGATCTCCAGCAAGAACCGGCTCAAATCATTCGCCGTCCTGGCGGATTTCAGCATCCGGTCTTCTTCCACGGTAAACGCCGTTACACCCAGCTCATCTTCCAGATGGAAGATCAGTTCTTCGATATCTTCTTTATCCAGTCCCAACTGCGCCAGGCTGGCGTTGTCGTCGAAGTCATCCCGGCCTTCCAGCAGGCGGCTGATGTAGCGGTGCACGACAGTACGAACGGCAGTTTTTTTCATGAGCGTTCTTCGAGGAGGAGGCGGTTTTGTTCTCCGTGCCGGAGCAGTTCCTGCCGTTGAGTACAGCAGGCTTTAGCCGTGTGAGCGCTGCCATTCGTCAATCATGTTGCGCAAATGCTCCCCGGAAAAACTGCCGAAATGCCCGCCATGCACCGTGCGGATCGACAGCTCACGCAAGCGTTGCAGGCTGCGCGCGTAGTCATCGAGGTTGGAGTGGTAGGCGTCTTCGATCAGCGGGCCGTCGTAGATGATGTCGCCGCTGAACAAGGTCTCGGTGGCGGCTTCGTACAGGCAGATGCCGCCCGGTGAGTGCCCCGGTGTGTGCACGACCTGCAACACCCGATTGCCCAGGTCCAGCACATCTCCATCTTCGACAAACCCCGTGGCCGGTGCGGCCTTGACCCGGTATTCGGCGTAGCACAGCGGGCAATCAGGGTGCGCCTCGAACATGTCGTCGCCGACAAAGGCTTTGCTCAGGTCGTTGTCGCCATTGGGCGCGGCGAGAATGTCCGCCTCGGCCGGGTGCACCAGTCGTTCAGCGAACTCGTGATGACCGGCGATGTGATCGAAATGGCAGTGGCTGGCCACCGCCACCAGCGGCCGCTCGGTGATCCACGGCAGTTGCTCGCGCAGGCTGACCAGGCCCGAGCCGCTGTCCAGCAGCAGGTCTTTGTCACGACCCTGGATGTGCCAGAGGTTGCAGCGGTAGAAGGGGCGGATGTACGGCTCGTGAATCAGGCGGATGCCGTCACTGAGCGGTTTCACTTCGAACCACTGGTCGCGAGAAACAATCTTCATAAAATGTTTTCTCCAGACGAAAAAAAACGAGTATGGCAACCGACGCCACACTCGTCGAAGAAAAAGTCATTCCATTCTTTTCAGTTTAGGCAGCGCTGGCCACAGTCTCCGGGCGACGGGACAGCAGGCTGACCACCACGAAACTCACCAGGCCTACACCGAGGCTGTAGTAGATCGGGGTGTTGGCATCCAGACCGTCCTTGAACATGAACAGCAGCGCGGTGGCGAAGCCCATGCCCATGCTGGCGATAGCGCCGGCGGTGGTAGCGCGCTTCCAGAAAATCGCACCCATCAGCGGGATCAGCATGCCGCCGACCAACAGGTTGTAGGCCAGGGTCAGGGCGCTGATCACGTCGTTCACGATCAGAGCGATGCCCAGTACCACGATGCCGGTCAACAGGGTGAACAGGCGGTTGATCGCCAGGCTCGACTGTTTGCCGCCACGCAGTTTCGGCAGCAGGTCTTCGGTCAGGGTGGTAGCAGCGGCCAGCAGGCCGGCGCTGGCGGTGGACATCATGGCGGCCAGTGCGGCAGCGATCACCAAGCCACGGATACCGTCCGGCAGGGACAGTTTGACGATGGCGGCGAAGGCGTTGTTGACGTTGTCCAGGTCCGGGATAAGTACGTGGGCAGCCATGCCGATCAGGGCACAGGCCAGGCCGTAGAGGATGCAGTAGATACCGGCCGCGGTACCGGCAACCTGAGCCACTTTGGCGGTCTTGACGGTGAACACCCGTTGCCAGATGTCCTGGCCGATCAGGATGCCGAAGAAGTAGATCATGAAGTAGGTGATGATGGTGTCCCAACCGATGGTGGTGAAGCTGAAGCTCGCCGCCGGCAGTTTCAACACCAACTCATCCCAGCCGCCAACGCGGTACAGGCAGATTGGCAACAGGATGAACATCAGGCCTACGGTCTTGATGATGAACTGGACGATGTCGGTCAGGGTCAGCGACCACATGCCGCCGATGGCGGAGTAGATCACCACTACGCCGCCGCCGAGCAGTACCGAGATCCAGAACGGCAGGCCGAACAGCACTTGCAGAACGGTGCCGATCGCCAGGATCGAGGTCACGCCGATCATCAGCGCGTAGGCCAGCATGATCACCGCGCTCGCGGAGCGGGCCATCGGGTTGTAGCGTTTTTCCAGCACCTGGGTAACGGTGTAGATCTTCAGTTTCAGCAACGGTTTGGCGAGGAACAGGTTCAGCGCGACGATCCCGCAACCAAGGGCCGCACACAGCCAGAAACCGGAGATGCCATGCACGTAGCCCAGACGCACGGTGCCCACGGTGGACGCGCCGCCCAGAACGGTGGCAGCCATGGTGCCCATGTACAGGCTTGGGCCGAGGTTACGACCGGCGACCAAGAAGTCTTCGTTGGTCTTGGCCTTGCGCATGCCGTAGTAGCCGAGTATCAGCATCGCGGCGGCGTAGATGAAGAACGATGACGCGGTTTGCCTGATTCGCGAGCAGGCTCGCTCCCACAGGTAGTGCGTTTAATCAGGCGGCTTGACGCAGCGCCGGTTTAGCGAGCGAATCCGTGCTCTTGCTGCGAAGGTCGTTCGGGCCGAACACTTCGCGTGGTTCCGGGAACAGGCTCAGCAACGCCAGGTACACCACCGAGGCCAGGCCCAGGGTCACTGGCAGGCTGATGTCGATACCGCCGGCCATTTCGCCCAGTGGCCCGACGAACTGACCCGGCAGGTTGACGAAGCACAGGCCGACGGCCGCGCTCGGGATCCAGGCGCCCAGGCCACGCCAGTTCCAGCCGTGGGTGAACCAGTAGCGGCCACCTTTCTCGCCGCGGGTGAACACTTGCAGGTCATCCGGGCAGTAGAAGCCGCGACGCACCAGCAGGCCGATGATCATGATCACCATCCACGGGGTGGTGCAGGTGATGATCAGCACGGCGAAGGTCGACACGCTCTGCACCAGGTTGGCCGCGAAGCGCCCGATGAAGATGAAGGCAATCGACATCACACCGATCAGCAGCGTGGCCTTGACCCGCGACAGCACCCGTGGGAATACGCTGGACATGTCCAGGCCGGTGCCATAGAGCGAAGTGGTGCCGGTGGACATGCCGCCGATCACCGCAATCAGGCACACCGGCAGGAAGAACCAGCTCGGCGATACCGCCAGCAGGCCGCCGACATAGTTGTTGGCCGCGATGTAGTCCGGTGCCTTGATCGCTACGATGGTGGCGGTGGTCAGGCCGAACAGGAACGGGATGAACGTCGCGATCTGCGAAATCACCACCGCCGCCATGATCCGGCGCTTGGAAGTGTCACGCGGAATGTAGCGCGACCAGTCGCCGAGGAACGCACCGAAGGAAATCGGGTTGCTCATTGCCACCAGCGCAGCGCCAATGAACGCAGCCCAGAAACCGGGTTGCCCCATGTTGACGGTGCCGGCGTAGTTCACATCGAAGGGACCGGCGAAGGCGAAGATGCCCAGCAGGAACAGCAGGCTGGCACTCCACACCGCGATCTTGTTGACCCACAGCAGGAAGCGGAAGCCATAGATGCACACGGTCAGTACCAGGATCGCGAACAGACCGTAGGCCAGGCCCAGGGTCAGGTCGGTTTCCGGCAGGCCGATCAGGCGTTTGGCGCCACCGATCAGCGCATCACCCGAACTCCACACCGAGAGCGAGAAGAAGGCGATGGCGGTCAACAGCGACAGGAACGAGCCGACGATCCGCCCGTGCACGCCGAAGTGCGCACCGGAGGACACGGCGTTGTTCGTGCCGTTGATCGGGCCGAACAGGCCCATTGGCGCGAGGATCAGCGAGCCCAGCAATACGCCCAGCACAATCGCCCAGACGCCCGCCTGGAACGACAGGCCGAACAGTACCGGGAAGCTGCCGAGAACGGCGGTGGCAAAGGTGTTGGAACCACCGAAGATCATCCGGAACAAGTCCGTCGGGCCTGCGGTGCGTTCGTTGTCCGGGATCTGTTCGACCCCGTGGGTTTCAATTTGCGTAAGGCTTTGGTCTTTGTTGTTGTTATTCATGATCAGCTCCGATCATAAAGGCGCGCTCATCGTGCGTGAGCGTCACCTGTGTTGGCTAAGGGGGTGGCAGCCCTTCCGGCATCGCGGACAAATGTTCGTGACAGGCCAGCCATAGGCCTTGTTGTTCTTGGCCAGACGCTTGTTTCTTGAAAACAATCGTCTCGCGCTCCTGGCTAAAGTGCTGCTCCCCTTGCATGCGCAACTCGGTGGCTACGTCATGGATGAAAATCGCCACGTCACCCTGCAGGCTGACGAAAGCGTTGCTTGAGGTGCACGAGAGCACCTCGAAGCCATCCTCGCAGCGCCAGCCGTCCCACATCGCCTGATAGGCGTCGCGTGACAGCAGGGGCTGTTCGAGGGTGTAGAAGACGAAGCTGGCATCGGTGCTAAACGCACCGAAGTAGGCTTCGCGATCGTTACGGGCAAAAGCGGACACCAGATCGGCGGCGGCTTTCAAAACCTGATCACGTTCGTTCATGAACCATCCTCAGCGATGGACTACGCCAGGCAGTACGCAGAGCATTTCGTACAGCAGGTTGGCGGCCAGCAGCGAGGTGTTGCCGGTGGTGTCGTAAGCGGGCGAGACTTCTACCAGATCGCAACCGACCAGGTCGAGGCCTTGGCAGCCACGAACGATCTCGATCGCCTGAATGGTCGTCAAGCCGCCGATTTCCGGGGTGCCGGTACCAGGTGCCCAGGCCGGGTCGATGCCGTCGATGTCGAAGCTCAGGTACACCGGGCCGCCGCCGACTTTCTCGCGGACTTCAGCCATCAAAGGCTCCAGCGATTTGTGCCAGCACTCTTCGGCCTGAACCACGCGGAAGCCCTGGTTGCGGCTCCAGTTGAAGTCATCAGCGGTGTAGCCCTGGGCGCGCAGGCCGATCTGCACGACACGGTCCGGGTCCAGCAGGCCTTCTTCAACGGCGCGACGGAAGGTGGTGCCGTGGGCGATTTTCTCGCCGAACATGTGATCGTTCACATCGGCGTGGGCGTCGATGTGCACCAGGCCGACCTTGCCGTGCTTCTTATGGATGGCACGCAGGATCGGCAGGGTGATGGTGTGGTCGCCGCCCAGGGTCAGGGGGATCACGTTGTGTTCGAGGATGTCGTCGTAGGCTTCTTCGATGATGCGTACGGCGTCCAGCAGGTTGAAGGTGTTGATCGCCACGTCGCCGATGTCGGCAACCGACAGCGAATCGAACGGCGCAGCACCGGTGGCCATGTTGTAAGGACGGATCATCACCGATTCGGCGCGGATATCGCGAGGCCCGAAACGGGTGCCAGGGCGCAGGGAGGTACCGATGTCCAGCGGCACGCCTACGAAGGCAGCGTCCAGGCCGGCAGCAGTTTGCAAGTGGGGGAGTCGCATCATGGTGGCGATGCCGCCGAAGCGCGGCATTTCGTTGCCGCCCAGTGGTTGGTGAAGAATCTTGTCCACGGGTAAGGCCTCATCGTCGTTGTTTTATTTATTGGGTTGCGCCGTTCACGGGAGTACGGGCGAACCTTGTGGCGCCGATTCTGCGAAATGTAGTGGCCGGGAAGAATCGCTACGGGCAAATACTTAGTTCAGATTTTTCTAAACTAATGTGCGCGAGGTCGATAGACTTCACCGCAACACGAAAGCTGCAGATAAACCTGTAGGAGCTGCCGCGACCCAGAGTTTGGAGTACCCATGGCCAACGCTTTACCCGACCTGAAACTATTGCGCATCTTCGTCAGCGTGGTGCGCCATCAGGGATTCGCCAACGCCCAGCAGGAGCTCAATCTCTCGACGTCGGCCATCAGCACCTACATGAGCCAGCTCGAAGCAGCCCTCGGCCTGGTGCTGTGTCATCGCGGTCGTGGTGGTTTCAGCCTGACCAGCAAGGGCGAGTTGTTCCATCAGGAAACCTTGCGCCTGTTGGGCGAACTCGAAGGCTTCGAGCAGTATGCCGCCGCCCTCAAGGGCGAGTTGCGCGGTACCTTGAACCTTGGGGTGATCGACTCCACCGTCAGCGACAAGGCCCTGCCGTTCGCCGAAGCCATCGGCGCCTACAGCCAGGAGCACCCGGCGGTGCACTTGCACCTGTCGGTGATGAGCCCTTACGAATTGCAACTCGGGGTGCAGGACAACCGTCTCGACCTGGCCATCGGCGCGTTTTCCACGCGCATGAGCGGCCTGGTGTACATGCCGCTGTACCGTGAACAACACTGGTTGTATTGCAGCACGCGGCATCCGCTGTTCAACGAGCGGCGCATTCCCGAGCAAGTCATCACCCAGCAGCGCATGGTCGGTCGCGGCTACTGGAGCCAGGCCGAACTGGCGCGTCACGGCTTCAAGCACAGCGCCGCGACGGTAGAAAGTATGGAGGCCCAGTTGATTCTGGTGCTGTCCGGCGCCTACATCGGCTACCTGCCGGAGCACTACGCCCAGGCCTGGGCCGACAAGGGTGACCTGCGGGTGTTGCTGCCGGCGACCTTCGGTTATCAGGCGCCGTTCTCGATGATCGTGCGCCGGGGCCGTAGCCGCGAGCCGCTGATCCAGACGTTCCGCGACTTGCTTAAAGCCCAACTCAATCAGGCCTGAAGAAGATGCCCAGAATCCAGTGCCCGCGCTGCCTGCGCCCGCAAAGCCACTGCCTGTGCCCATTGATCCCGAGCCTCGACAGCCGCACCCGGGTGTTGCTGTTGCAGCATCCGAGCGAAGTGAACCATGCGCTGAATACCGCGCGGCTGGCGGCGTTGGGTCTGAACAATGCCGAGCTGATCGTTGGGGAAGTGTTCGAGGATTTGCCGACGTTGTTGAACCGGCCGGGGTATCGGGCGCGGTTGCTGTTTCCCGGCGAAGATGCCCAGCCGATGCAGGCTTGTGCCGCGACAGACGAACCGTTGTTACTGGTTGTCCCGGACGGCACCTGGCGCAAGGTGCGCAAGTTGCTGCACCTCAATCCGCTGCTGGCGGCGTTGCCGAGGGTGATGCTGGCAGAGGGCGGTGTGTCGCGCTATCGCCTGCGCAAGGCGCCGGGGCCGGGGGCGTTGTCGACGGTGGAGGCGATTGTGCAGGCGCTGGAAACCCTCGAAGCACCGACTTCGTTTGCGCCGTTGCTGAAGCCATTCGAGGCGTTGATCGAGGGGCAGATTGCGGCGATGGGGGAGGAGGTTTACCAGCGTAATCATTCTGAAAAATGATCGGTGGTCTTGCTGGCCTCATCGCGAGCAAGCTCGCTCCCACAGTGTCCGTGTCGTACACAAAATCTGCAAACACCACAAAACCTGTGGGAGCGAGCTTGCTCGCGATAGCGGCAGATCAGTCACCGCAGATTCTGGATACTGCCTACCGCTCCCGCATCGCCTCGGTCCGCGCCTTCAACACCGGTTTAAGCAGGTAATCGAGCACCGTTTTCTCCCCGGTAATAATGTCCACCGTCGCCACCATCCCCGGGATGATCAGCAGTGGTTTGGCGTCCCCGCCCAAATGGTTTTTATCGGTGCGCACCTGAATCAGATAGAAGCTGTTGCCCTTGTCGTCGGTGATGGTGTCGGCGCCGATCAACTCCAGTTTGGCGCTCAGGCCGCCGTAAATGGTGTAGTCGTAGGCACTGAACTTGACCATGGCTTTCTGGCCCGGATGCAGGAATGCAACGTCCTGCGGGCGGACCTTGGCTTCGATCAGCAGGTTGTCTTCCAGCGGCACGATTTCCACCATGTCGCTGCCGGGCTGGACCACGCCGCCGATGGTGTTGACCTTCAACACCTTGATGATGCCGTGAACCGGGGAGACCACGGTGGTACGGGTCACGCGGTCGTCGATGGCGATGCTCGATGCGGTGATTTTCGACAGGTCGGTGCGTTTCTCATTCAGTTCTTTGGCAGCTTCCGAGCGGAAGGTTTGTTCCGACTCGTCGATCTTGCTTTTGATCTCGTTGATYGCCGATTCSGCYCGSGGAATCGCCAGGGTGGTGGCGTTCAACGAGCCACGTATTTCCACGGCGCTGCGTTTGAGGCGCAGGATTTCCACCGGTGACACCGCGCCAGTGCCTACCAGCGGCATGGACATGTTCATTTCCTGTTGCAGCAGCGCCAGGCTGGAGCTGAACTGCCCCTGTTTCGAGCGGAACTCTGCCAGCTCCTGGGTTTTTTGCCGAAGTTGCTCGGTCAGGGTGCGCTGTTCGCTGGCCAGTCGGCGTTGCCGCTGCTCGTACAGCGAGCGCTCGTCTTCTGCCACTTGCGGAGCCTTGGCGATCACTTCTTCTGACAATTTGAACGGCCGGCCTTCGGCTTCGGCCGAAAGCCGTTCGACCTGCGCGGTCAAGGCATAACGATCGGCTTCGCTTTCGCCCTTGTTCGACAGATAGCGGGTGTCATCCAGGCGCAGCAAAGTGTCGCCCTTGTTCACCATTTGCCCTTCACGGACGAAAATTTCAGTGACGATGCCGCCCTCCAGGTTCTGGATCACCTGGACTTTGCTCGACGGAATCGCCTTGCCTTCGCCCATGGTCACTTCCTGCAACACGGCGAATCTGGCCCAGACCAGTGCGCTGACCACCAGCGCGGCGGCCAGCCACACGGTGATGCGCGACCAGCGCGGTGAGTCCTGCAACGAGGCGCCGGCGGTTTCCGGCATGAACTCGGTTTCGGCACTTTTGTTGAAACTGTCGAAGTAGCCGCGAGATCCTCGATGGGCAGACATGGACGACTCCTAGACAGCGGCAGAGCCGACACGGCCCTTGCGCAGTGCATCGATGACCGCTTCTTTCGGACCGTCGGCGACGATCCGTCCGTTGTCCAGCACCACCAACCGGTCCACCAGGCTCAGCATCGAAGTGCGGTGGGTCACCAGCAGGAGAGTTTTGCCCTGGACCCAGCCGTGAAGTTTTTGCCGCAGGACGTCTTCGCTGCTGTTGTCCATGGCGCTGGTGGGCTCGTCGAGCAGCATGATGGGCGGGTCGAGCAACATGGACCGGGCCATCAATACGGCCTGGCGCTGGCCGCCGGACAGCAGTTGCCCGCGTTCGCCCACGGGCCGGTCGAAGCCTTGCGGGTGTTGCCGGGCCAGTTCGGTGACGCCGGTCATTTCCGCCACTTCGAGCATGCGTGAGTCACTGATGTAGCGCGCGCCGAGGGTCAGGTTGTCGCGCAGGCTGCCGGCCAGCAGCGGCAGGTCGTGCGCGACGTAACCGATTTGATGGCGCAGATCGGCGACGTCCAGTTGCCGCAGGTCCAGGCCATCGAGCAGCAACTGGCCTTCATCCGGTTCGTAGAAGCCCATCACCAGTCGCGCCAGGGTGCTTTTGCCTGAGCCACTGCGGCCGATAATGCCGATGCGCTCCCCGGGTTTCACGCTGAAGCTGATATTGGCCAGGGCGGGAGCACTCTGGCCGTTGTAGTGGAAGGTCACGCCGACAACATCCAGCGCGCCTTGCAGTTGGGTGCGCTCCAGTGGCCGTTGTCTGGCATCGCGCTCCTGAGGCAGGCCCATCAGCGCATCGGTGCTTTTCATGGTCAGTTGCGCTTGCTGGTAGCGGGTGATCAGGCCGGCGATCTGTCCCAGCGGCGCCAGCACCCGGCTGCCGAGCATGTAGCTGGCCACCAGGGCACCGACGCTGAGGTTGCCGGCGATGATGCTGTAGACCCCGGCGACGATGGTCGCCATGCCGGACAGTTGCTGGATGAACAGCGTGCCGTTGGTGGCCAGGGCCGAGAGGTTGCGCGCATGGCTGTCGAGGCGGGTGAGGGCGCCGTGGGTGCTTTCCCATTTGTGCTGGCGCTCGCTTTCGGCGCTGCAGGCCTTGAGGGTTTCCAGGCCGCTGAGGGTTTCGATCAGCAGTGCCTGGCGTTCGGCGCCGAGGCTGAGGCTTTTCTGTACGGTGTCGCGCAGGCGTACCTGGATCACCATGGCGAAGATGATGGTGATGGGAAACGCCAGTATCGGGATCATCACCAGCCAGCCACCGAGCAGGCCGATCACCAGCAGCATCAGCAGGCAGAAGGGCAGGTCGATCAGGCTGGTGAGGGTCACGGCGGTGAGAAACTCCCGCAGGCCCTGGAAGTCATGAATGCTTTGGGCAAAACCCCCGATGGTCGCCGGCCGCGCTTTCATCGCCATGCCGGTGATGCGCTCGAACAGGGTGGCTGACAGGATCACGTCGGTTTTCTTGCCGGCGGTATCCAGCAAGTGCGCGCGCACGACCCGCAGCACCAGTTCGAAAACGGTGCCGATCAGCAGACCGATCGCCAGCACCCACAAAGTCGAAGTGGCCTGGTTCGGCACCACGCGGTCGTAGGTCTGCATCACGAACAGCGGCACCATCAGGCCCAGCAGGTTGATCAGGAAGCTCGCCAGGATCGCATCGCTGTACAGCCATTTCGACAGCTTCAGCGTATCGCGAAACCAGGCCTGGACCCGAGGCACCAGCGGCGAGCGCAAGTCTTCGAGTTCGTGGCGTGGCCGGGCAAACAACGCTTGGCCACTGTAGTGTTCGGCCAGCTCCTCGGGGCTGAGCCATTGTTCGCCGCCGTCGGCTTCGCTGGGCAGGATCAGTACCTTGCCGTCCTCGCCATAACGGCGCAGGACGGCCGTGCGGCCGTTGTTGAGCAACAGCAGCACAGGCAGGTTGAGCGCGGAGATGTCTTTGAGGTCGCGGCGCAGCAAGCGCGCCTGCAAACCGGCCCGGGCCGCTGCGCGGGGCAACAGGTCCAGGCTCAGGCGTTGGTGTGCCATGGGCAGCCCGGCACTCAGGCTGGCGCGGCTGACCGCCGCGCCGTGGAGTTTGCAGAGGATCAGCAGACCGTCCAGAAGCGGGTCATCGAAGCTCAGGCGTGGATCGACACCGGTATTGCCGGGTTCCATGCTGGTCATTGAACCCTCCCGTTGCTCTACGGCAATTGACAGATATCTGCATATCTCACTGTAGGAGCTGCCGCAGGCTGCGATCTTTTGACTTTGCTTWWRARCAATCAAGATCAAAAGATCGCAGCCTGCGGCAGCTCCTACAGTTATTTCATTTCAGGTAGACGCGCTTCGTTTTTCACTTCGGTCTGGGCGATCGCATCGGCGGGCAGTACGACCCGTTGTTTGCTCAACAACTGGCCCATGTTCGCCAGGACTCGGTACATCGAAAACTCTTCGGTGTAGCGCACTTCGGTGTAGCGACGGTTGGCGTTGTAGAGTTCGTTTTCACTGTCGAGCAGGTCCAGCAGGGTCCGTTGACCGAGGCCGAACTGATCCTGGTAGGCGATGCGTACGCGTTTGCTGGTGTCGGCGTATTCACGGGCGGTCGGGGTTTGTTTCTTGGCATTGACCATGGCGTTCCAGGCCAGGTGAATGTTCTCGTTGAGC
Source organism: Pseudomonas sp. P4_C3 (assembly GCF_056402075.1). Lineage (NCBI taxonomy): Bacteria > Pseudomonadati > Pseudomonadota > Gammaproteobacteria > Pseudomonadales > Pseudomonadaceae > Pseudomonas > Pseudomonas sp. P4_C3. Next base: position 1,049 of record NZ_JBFUIC010000160.1, on the reverse strand, counting down.
TGGCGCAGGGCATTGTTACGAATGTCCATGGCCTGGTTGATCTTGTGCGAGTCGGAGGCCAGGCGCGCCTTGTCGCTGCCACCGCGGAACAGGTTGTAGTTCATTAATACACCGACCCGCCATTCATTGTCGTGACCTACATCACCCTGCACGTTGTTGTTCGCGCCCACGGCGGCCTCGGCGTCGAAGCGTGGGTAGAACGGCGACTTGGCGACCTCGTACTGGCTTTCGGCCGATTGCACGTCGGCCTGGGCGGATTTCAGGTAAGGGTTGTTTTCCACCATGCTCTGCTGGGCTTCGGGCAGGGAAGTGGGGACTTCGCCGCGAATCGACGGCGGGGTTTCGAGCTCATCGGGCATACGCCCCACAACGGCGTAGAAGTTCGACTCGGCGTCAGCCAGATCGACTTCGGCGGTGTCGAGGTTGTTTTCTGCCAGTGCCCGGCGAGCCGAGGACTGGTCGGCATCGGCGTTGCTGCCCACGCCGCGCTGGGTGCGCAGGCCGATCTGGTCGTTGACCCGCAAGTGCGCTTGCAGGTTGTTCTTGGCCAGTGTCACCAGTTCGCGGCGCTTGAGCACTTCGAGGTAAACCTCGGTGGTGCGCAGGGCCAGGTCCTGAGCCGTACCTTGAGCGTAATAGGCTCGCGAGTTGACCACGCCCTGGGTGCGCCCGACTTCATTGGCAGTGTTGAATCCGTCGAAGAGCATTTGCCGCAGACGCAATTCCGACTGGGTGTAGTTGAGGGTTTCGGTGTGGTGATTGCCGAACGCCCGGGTATTGGTGTTATCGCTGTACCCGCGTCCGTAGGCGGCGTTCAGATCAACCGATGGATAAAACCCCCCTTTGGCGACCTTCACGTCCTCATCAGCCGACAGACGGCTGTCCACCCGCGATGCCAGCTCCGGGTGGGTCGCGATGGTGCTCTGGATTGCGTCGGTCAGCGTCATGGCCTGGGCCTGGGACGAGCAGGCCATGGCCAAGAGAACCGCGCTGCAGAGGGGGGTTAATAGGCGCATGGTGCATCTCCCTGATTCCTGATGGTGCTTATC
>NZ_JBFUIC010000159.1:0-9957 GCF_056402075.1 Pseudomonas sp. P4_C3 | reverse complement strand
TGTGAGAGTAGGTCATCGTCAAGATTGAATTCCGAAACCCCTGTCTGCTAACGCAGACAGGGGTTTCGTCGTTTCAGGGGTACGGAAAAGCCCGTTGCGGAGCCTCTCCACAACGGGCTTTTTCACATTTTAGGCAAACAGTTTCAGCACGTTGTTCATCGCATCATCGGCAAAACCCTGTACGAAATCCTTGAAGCCCGGTAGCGCCTCGGCGGCGCCCTGCGCCGGTTCGGCGATGATGGTCCAGGTGGCTCGGGACTTGCCCGCATTCAGTGGTTCAACGCTCATCGCTGCCCACAGATTGGCCACACCCAGGGTGTTGTAAATGGTGGTCCAGGTCATGTGCCGTGCCTGGTCGTCCCGAGAGTTGAGTTGTTCGACCACCAGGTTGCCGTCCTTGAAAAACTTTTTACGTAGCGATGACACCCCATCACCGGTCATCTCGATGTGCGACAGTGCCGGAATGAAGCGATCGAAGCGGGCAAAGTTACCGACTACGGCCCATACCTGCGMAGCGTCGGCGGGAACGTCCACCGAGGACACCACGTGGCAGCCTTGAGGGTTTTTGATCAGGGTATCGGGTTGCAGAGTACTCATGGTTTTGCTCCGTTGGGGTTGAGTCAGATGAAGTTGATTTCTTTGAGGTAGTCGCAGCCGCGACGCAGCAGCGCCGGGGACTTTTGCGGGTAGTGCGCACCCATCAGCCGAACGCCGGCCTGGGCGTTGTCGTGCCCGATCATCGAGATGTCGCCGATGTCCTCCTCAAAGCCGTTGAGGTAGAACCCCAGCACGCCGAACAACGCGTTGTCGCTGTCGACCCGACCCAGTTGCTGTTGCCAGTCGGCGACGCTGACCATCGCGAACTCACGCCCTGCCTCGCGGAAGGACGCCACGTAGTTGTCCCAGCTCAGGGGCTCGGGGTTGTGCAGGTTGAACACAGCCTGTTCCGGTTGATAACGACTGGCGTGGAAGGCGATGAATCGGGCGAGAAAGTCCACCGGCATCAGGTCGAAGTTCAAGGCGAATTCCGGCACCTGGCCAAGCTGGATCGAGCCCTTGAGCATCAGCATCAGGCGGTTCTTGTGTGGCTGGCACACACCCGTGAGGCTGTTGAAGCTGATGTTGCCGGGACGGTAGAGATTGACCCGAACCCCAAGCCCCCGCGCCCGTTCGAGGATTCGCTCGCCGACCCATTTGGACAGGTTGTAGCCGTTCTTGATGTAGATGGGTGGTGTCGGGGCGGCTGGCAACTCAAGCACTCGGCCTTCGGCGGATATCGTGCTGGAGGCTGAGAGCGTCGAGACGAAATTGAAGATTTTTTTGCTGCGCCCTTCGCACAGACGCAAACATTCGAAAATCGGCTCGACGTTGTCCCGCGCCAGCGACTCGTAATCGAGGACGTGATTGACGTTGGCCGCGTTGTGCACCAGTGCGCCAAATTCTCGATCCAGTCGCTGGTAAGCCTCGGGCGCCAAACCGAGTTGCGGCCGCGTTATGTCCGCCGCGTAAACCCTCACCCGGCTCATCTCCAGATGCTCCAGACGGTTCTCCCGCAGCGCCTGGGCAAAGCGTTCGTCCGCCGATTGCCCATTGCCGTCACGAACCAGGCAGGCGACTTCGCTGGCCCCCCAGGCCAGCAACGCCTCGACGATATGTACACCGACAAAACTGTTGGCGCCGGTGACGATCACCTTGTGCACATCGCCCATGCGGCTGATGGGCAACGGCTGAATATCCAGTTCGCGGAAGGCATCGCGCAGGGCCTGTTCGCTCAGTACCTCTTCACTGCCGGAGCCGCGCACCAGAGTCGCCAGTTTGGTGATGGTGGGCAGTTCGATAAAGCGGTTGATCGATATGCTGCGCCCGAATTCTTCGCGCAGTCGCAGGAGCATGCGTGACAGCAGGATCGAGTGCCCGCCCAGATTGAAGAAGCTTTCGTCGGTGGAAATGTCGCTCGCCGGCAGCTCCAGCAACTTGGCCCAGATGTCCAGCAGCAGGGCCTCATCGGCGTTGCCGGGCAGGCGCCGTGAAGGGTTATCGGTGACGCTCACGGGCAGATCCAGCAACGCCTTGCGGTCGACCTTGCCATTGCTGGCGTAAGGCATGCTTGCCAGCTCGGTCCATGCAACGGGGTGCATGTAGTCCGGCAGGTGCTGTGTCGCGTGGGCCTTCAACGCTTGGCGAGCGGTGCCGGGGAGGTCTTCCTGAGGTTGGGCAAGGAAGGCCAGAATCCGTCGCTGGCTATCGATGACCACGGCAACCTGGCGGTACAGCTGGCTGTCGCGCAGACAGCGCTCAATCTCTTCCGGCTCGACCCTGAAGCCGCGAATCTTCACCTGATTATCACGCCGACCGCAGAGTTCGATCCCATCAGCCGTCCACTTCGCCATGTCCCCGGTGCGATAGACGCGCAGGGTCCGGCCGTCAGGCAAGTTCAGGTCCAGATAGCGCTCGGCGGTTTGCTGCGGGTTGTTCAGGTAACCCAGGCACACACCCGGGCCGGCGATGTACAACTCACCGACGGTCTGTTCGGCCACCGGTTGAAAGTCATCATCGAGAATCAACACCTGGCTGTTGGCGATCGGCGCACCCAGCGAGCGGTTGTTGTCGCCCGCCTGGAGCCGCCGCGCGGTAATCAGCACCGTGGCTTCGGTCGGCCCGTAGAGGTTGTAGAGCTTGCCCTGACGGCTCAGTTGCTCGATGACCCACGGCTCGCAGACATCGCCGCCGGTCATCACATGATCCAGGCACTGCAACTGCTCCAGTGGCAGGATGCTCAATAAGGCGGGCGGTAAAAAGGCGTGGGTCAGTTGTCGATGACGAATCAGTTCCACAAGTTGCAGCGGATCGCGGCGTTGGTCATCACCGGGCACGATCAGCTCGGCGCCTTGTAACAAGGTCGGGAAGATGTCGATCAGCGATGAGTCGAAACTCAACGAAGAAAATTGCAACACCCGGCTCTGTCCGGTCAACTGCATATAGTCGGCGTACCAGTGGGTGAAGTGCGCGAGGTTGGCCTGGCTGAGCAGCACGCCCTTCGGATGGCCGGTGGTGCCCGAGGTGTAGAGCGCCATGCAGGGTGCATCGAGGTCGGGGCGTTGGCGCATCAACGGTTGAGTGAGGTCTGCGTCATAGACGTCGATACTGCTGATGTCCAGCCCTGGCATCTCGCTCGCCAAGGGATGCTCGCCGTCATGCAGCAACAACACCGCGCCGGCGTTCGACAGGATGTACTGCTGACGCTGTATCGGATGGCTCGGCTCCAGCGGCAAGTACACCGCGCCACTGCCCAGGATCGCCAGGATTCCCGCATACAGCGCACTGCATTTGGGCAGGCAGATTCCGATGACTACCGGGCCTTGATGCTGATCCAGCAGCGGTCGCAAACGTTGCTCGATGGCGCGGCTATGGGCGTGTAGCTGGCGATACTCGAGGGTATTGCCAGCGATGCTCAAGGCCGGGTGGTCGGCGCTCTGGATGAATTGTTGTTCCAGCCTTTCGATCATCGGCGTTTGCGCCAGTTGCTGCAGCCGTGGGTCGGCGGTGCCATTGAGGCGATGCACGAACGCAAGGCTGTCCAGGAACCGCAGGCTCTCGATGCGCTCGAAGCGGGCGGGTACGGCGGGTACGGCATGTCGAAAATAGTCGGCATCGCGCGAGTAGCGGCTGACCAGCAGCGCCACGTGGTCAACCAGTGCTGTCATCGCCTGCATACGCAAAACCTGACCGTTACCCGACGGTTCATCGGCAATGGGTACACGGGTCAGCAGCGTTGAGCCGTGGCAGCACAACACGTCCAGCGATGGCAGACCGGAGGCCTGTGCCAGGCCGAGACCCAATTGCAATGTCAGTCGTTGCGCATCCCCGATGTACTGAAACGGTGTGCCATCGTCGATCAGCAGATCAGCCTGTCCAGGCATATCGTCGAGCGCGCAGATCCGCGTCAGTGAGTGACCGTGTTGTTCGAGTTCCAGCGCCAGGTCGGTCAGGGCCTGGCTTTTTCCGGTGAGCAAAATGTCGAGACGTCTCATGAAGGGCTCCTCGTCAAACCAGATAGTCGCTGAGGGCGGTTTGTACGCACGGCGAATCGAGCAGCGAACTGCTGTGGAAAAACCGCACAATGTTGGCCACCAGCGGGTGATGGCGATTGATCGGGAAGGCCATTGCCGACACTTCGCTCTTGAGTGCGTGACGCGCCGCGTCGTTGATCTGCAGTGCGTCGATCAATCGGAAGTCGAAGGATTTCTGGATGTCGTTGGTCAGGTAATGGCCAATGAATACCGGCAGGATCTGCGCGATGTACTGGCGGTCATCTGCACTTGCGGTATGCCAGTAGATGCGTACCAGTCGCGCCCAAAAACCGGAGTGACGGCCCTCGTCCAGCAGGTGATCGGCCATCAGGCCCTTGATCGATTGCTTGACCGTGTCGTCCTTGGCGAACGCAGCGACATCACCGGTCACGGTGTTTTCGGCGATGGCCACGCAGATCAGCTCTACAGCGCTGCGCAGGTGCTCCGGTGCTCGCGCCACGGCCGCCGGTATCGCCCGGCTCAGCTCGATCTCATCCGGCAATTCAATGGGGGGGATGCCGGTCAACGCGATGGTCTGTTGCATGAAATCCATCGCCACCAGTGCGTGGTAATCCTCGTCCACCACGACCGTCATGGCGTCGTAGCGGCAGGCGAACGGGAACTCGAACGCGAAGCGATTCTTGGCGATGCTGCGGGCGGTTTTGTCGACGATCTCGGTTTCGAAAATCACCACATCGTTGATGAACTTGTAGAGCGTCTGCACCAGGGCGAAGTCGCGCTGTTCCGGGCATTCGCGCAGAAAGGTTTCGCTCAGCACCAGCGGTTGGCGGCTCAAGGGGTAGATCAGTTTGTCGTCGTTCTCCAGAACGCGGCGCGGGCGAGTGCGGATGGTCGCGCGACTTTCCCAGGCGTCGGCGAAGGATTGGTAGTCGGCGGCGTTCATGCGCTCACCTCCGTGACGGATTCGTTCATGCTCAGGCGCAACCCGTCCCACAGGGCGATACGACTTTCCACGGCAGCGATGGCGCTGGCGTACACGTCTTCCTGCCGTTGCGGGTCGCTATCGACCAATCGCGACAGGAGCTTTTCCGCTGCCGGGCCGTGGTCCTCGGAGTCGACTTCTATGTGTCGTTCGAGGTAGTAACGGAAGGTCGGCGCCTGCTCGATGCCGATGCCCCAATCGTCGAGGATGCGCTGGAACATCCGCGGGATAACGCTCTCGCGACCGTGCAGAAACGCCGCCGCCACACTGTGACCCGGCGCATGCAGTGCTGTGTGTAGCGTATGGCGAACGAAATTTGCGGCCGCCGGATCGACGTTGACGCTCTGCAAGGCCACGTCGTAGCTCACGCCTTCTTGCTGCAGGGTCACGAAGCGTTCGATGGCAACGGTGCAGGCGCCGACTTCGCGCATTGCATCCAGGTACAACTCGAAGTGGCTGTAATGACCTTGGGCCGGGCGGTCATCCGACTCCTCACCCAGCACGATCTCGTTGATCAACCGCGCTGCCTGGGGATCCTGTGGCGGCAACCAGGGCAGTTGCACGCAAGTCAGCTCCTGTTGCAGGCGCTTGGTCAGCGACATGAAGTCCCATACGGCAAACACGTGGGTTTCCATGAAGCGTCGCAGGACCGCAAGCGAATGTATTTCAGAGAAAATCGGATGTTCGCTAAGTTCGGATTTTTTTTGAAGCAGACGTTCTTTAGTTGGTTTCATGGATGAGCCTGTAAGTGATCTGAGGTGAGAAGTAATCAAGCACTGAAGTTCGCTGGAAGTTTTCTCCTGGCGAACGGGTACCTCAAACGAATTGATCTTTTTCAGTGCTATAGATGCCGAGTAACCAAGGCGTTGCTGTCACTTGTGGCTGGCGGCGAAGAAAAACTAATACACATATAAAGTGTTGATCAAGTTGTTTTGCTATTATTTTAATATTCAACTTTTTGAAAGATGACAAGTTCCAATAAAACTTTTTATATTGGTTTTATTTGGGCGTAGTTACTCCTTCCAACCTATATAAGTCAGAATTGAATAAAGAGTGAATGCCTCACTCGAAGTAACTTTTTATCGGGCGTCGTTGGGGGTGTCTGAGGGGGTGGAAGCAGGTCGCGAGTGATGCCGATCCTTCCGTTCCCGTAATGAGGCTCCTTCCTTCGCTTCTTGGGGCGGGGGCTACGCCATTCGCACGGCGAGTCCCCCGTTTTATTTTGTCTTGGTTACMCAGAGTGGGCGCAAATCAAGGCGGCCGCCATTACTGAGGCACCACGCAATCGTTGCGATGGTCAGGTTTGAAGGTGGCAAGGCATTGGGTTGCGGTATGGCGTCGCGAGGGTGGTGTGGTATGAGCACAGGGGGTTTGTAATCAAATTATTCGCATGCACATTCGGAGGAATGTGCGGCAAGCGAGGCGAACCTTTCGGTGTGCCTCCCCGGGCTTGCCGCTGCAGGTTACTTCGACGTGTTTTTGGTCTGTACTTCAGGGCTGTCGAGGTAGCGCGTAATGACCTCGACCCCTCGGTTCAGGTGATGTTCGAGCAGTTTCATCGAGCGTTCGACGTCCCGGTCTTCGGCGGCCCGCAACAGTGCCCGGTGGTCGTCCTGGGACAATTTGCCCAGGCCCATGGCTTCCAGGTTGAAACGCAGGAACCGCTCTTCTTCGATCAGGCCGTCTTCGACCAGTTTCAACAGCCGGCGATTGGGCGCCCGGCTGTAAAGCGCCATGTGGAACAGGCGATTGAGCCGTCCGATTTCGGTGTAGTCGTTTTGCGTTTCGAGTTCGTCGATGTAACGGGCAGCCTGTTCGAGATCTCTGTCCTGGAGCAGTGGCACCGAGAGACGCAGGGCTTCGGATTCCAGCAGGATGCGCAGCGCGTAGGTTTCCACGGCGTCGCCCTGGACCAGCGGCGCGACCACGGCGCCCTTGTGGGCAATCACGTTGAGCAACGATTGAGCTTCGAGCTGGCGCAAGGCTTCGCGTACGGGCATGCGGCTGACGCCGAACAGGTCGGCGAGGTCTTGCTGGCGCAGGGCCGCACCGCAAGGAATGCGCCCGTCGAGTATGGCTGCGCGCAGGGTTTCTTCGATCACCGAGCGTGCCATATGAGCGGGAATCGGCCCGTTGACCTTGATACTGCTGAGAGGGTTGGGCTTTTGTGTCACTAAACGCACCCTGATTGATGGAATTTTTTGGATCCAAGCGACACTAGTAATTGACTGACGGCTTGTCAAACAAGTTCACGAGTGCCTTTCTTGCAGTTTAGCGCGCCGCCAGTGATTGCACTGTGCCATTGTCTTTTTCCGGTCTAACCTGCACCATTCAAATGACTCCCTCCTGCCTATCCAGGATGCCTCGCATTGGCGGCAAGTTTAACGATCCCGCGGATTTTACGCTGGCTGTGCAGCGCATTGCTGCTGGCTGGCGTGATGCTGGGCAGCTTGAGCGCCGATTGGGACTTTTCCCTGATCAGCCGGCGGGCGCAGGCATTGTACGGACCTTTGGGAGAAGGTCAGCAGCGCATTAATGATTGGCAACACTTGTTGGCCAGCCAGAAGCAGATCGGCGAGTTGGAACAACTCAATGTGGTCAATCGCTTCTTCAATAAACAACTGCGATACGTCGAAGACATCGACCTGTGGCACGAAGTCGATTACTGGGAAACCCCGATCGAAGCCCTTTGGAAAGGCGCCGGAGACTGTGAAGACTACGCGATTGCCAAGTACTTTAGCCTGCGTCACCTCGGTGTAGCCAGTGAAAAGCTGCGCATTACCTATGTCAAGGCACTGACCCGGAATCGCGCGCACATGGTGCTGACCTACTACTCAAGTCCGGAAGCAGAGCCCCTGGTGCTCGACAGCCTGATTGATGCAATCAAGCCGGCCAGCCAGCGAAAGGATTTGCTGCCGGTCTACTCTTTCAATGCGGAAGGGGTGTGGCTGCCGGACGCCAAGGGCAATAAAAAGGTCGGCGATACCAAACGCCTTTCGCGTTGGCAGGATCTGCTGAAAAAGATGCAGGCCGAAGGATTCCCGGTCGAGACGACCAACTAGGAGCACACGCTCAGATGTCTTTGTTCAAACAGCTGTTGATTGCTATCTGTCTGTTCCTGGTGGTCGCCTTCACCGGCAGTTTCATGGTCAGTCTGGAGAGCTCGCGCACTCAGTACGTCAACCAGTTGCGCTCCCATGCCCAGGACGCCGCGACGGCGCTGGCACTTTCCCTGACACCGAATATCGACGACCCGGCGATGGTCGAGTTGCTGGTCAGCTCGATTTTCGACAGCGGTTACTACGCGAGCATCCGCGTGGTCGATCTCAAGACCGACCAGACCCTGGTTGAGCGCACGGGTATCCCGGCGGTGAACAACGTTCCGGACTGGTTCGTCAAACTGATCGGCCTGGAACCCGCCGGTGGTGACGCGATCGTCAGCCGCGGCTGGGAGCAGGCTGCCCGGGTCGAGGTGGTCAGCCACCCGATGTTCGCGCAGGCCAAGTTGTGGCAAAGCGCTTTGGGCAGCCTGGGCTGGTTGCTGCTATGTGGCGCGGTCAGTGCGGTACTCGGCGCGCTGTTGCTGCGTCAGCAATTGAGGCCACTGGATTACATGGTCCAACAATCCCACGCCATCGCCCGGCGGGAATTCCTCAGCCTGCCGGAACTGCCGCGCACCCCCGAACTTCGCCGGGTCGTGCAGGCCATGAACCAGATGGTCGAGAAGCTCAAGGCGCTGTTCCAGGAGCAGGCCGAGCGCAGTGAAAAACTACGGGTCGAGTCCTATCAGGACTCATTGACCGGGTTGGCGAACCGGCGTTATTTCGAGATGCAACTGAATGCGCGGGTGAGCAACCCGGAGCAGGCCAGTTCGGGTTACCTGCTGCTGTTGCGGGTCAAGGATCTGGCCGGTCTCAACCAGCGCCTCGGCGGCCAGCGCACCGATGAAGTGCTCAAGGCCGTCGGTGAGCAACTGTCTCGCGAGTGCGCCAAATATCCGGAAACCCAGAACCTGGTGACCCGTATCCGCGGTGGCGAATTTGCCGTGCTTGCGCCGGGGCTGGTACGTGAAGAGGCGCTGCAACTGGCACAGAACCTCGATAGTGCCTTGGCCAGTCTGCACGCTACCGGCGCCACCGATGTGGCTGCCGTGGCGTCTATCGGCCTGGCGCCTTTTGCTCACCGCGACTCGCCGCAAGCCGTGCTCAGCCTCGGCGATCAGGCGCTGGCGCAGGCCGAAGGTCAGGGCGAGCAGAACTGGGCCTGTATCGAACACAGCCTCTCGGCCAGTGTCGGCGACGATCACCACGCCTGGCATCGCATGCTCGACCAGGCGCTGACTCAGCAACGTTTCGAGCTGTATTTCCAACCGGTAGTGGCCGCCCAGGACACGCAACTGGTACTGCATTACAAAGTACTGTCGCGACTGCTCGACGAACACGGCCAGACCATCCCCGCCGGGCATTTTTTGCCATGGCTGGAGCGCTTCGGCTGGACTGCGCGTCTGGATCGGCTGATGCTCGAACGGGTGTTGGAGCAAATGAGCGAGCATGAGGAGTCTCTGGCGCTGAATCTGTCGTCGGCGACCCTGGGCGACCCGCAGGCGCAAAACAAAATCTTCGAGATACTGCGTGCGCATTCCAACCTGGGCCCGCGCCTGACCCTGGAGATTGGCGAAGAGCAACTGCCTGACCAGGCGGTGCTCGAGCAGTTGACCCGGCGCCTGCGCGAACTCGGCTTCTCCCTGAGCCTGCAACGTTTTGGTGGCCGCTTCAGCATGATCGGCAACCTGGCACGGCTGGGGCTGGCGTACTTGAAGATCGACGGCAGCTATATTCGGGCCATTGACCTGGAGAGTGATAAACGCCTGTTCATCGAGGCGATCCAGCGAGCGGCGCACAGCATTGATTTGCCGCTGATTGCCGAGCGGGTCGAGACTGAAGG
>NZ_JBFUIC010000158.1:0-10187 GCF_056402075.1 Pseudomonas sp. P4_C3 | reverse complement strand
GTCCATCGTTGAGCATTCCTTCGGCAACCTCAAACAATGGCTGCTTGGAAACGGCCGCTTCCTGTTGCGACAGTTAGAGGGGGCAACCGCGGAAATGGCCCTGGCAGTGAACGCCTACAACCTCAAAAGAGCGATCAATGTGTTGGGTGTACGCCGAATGATGGCGTTGATGGGCTGAAAAGCCTTTTTTTGGCTGTTACCTGCACAAAAGCAAACGCCCCGAACAAGTCGGGGCGTTTGCTTAGGCCGCCTTCAGCGTGTTTTCACACAGTCTGTATAAGCGTTTTTTTTGCTCTGTCTGCTGCGAGTTTTTTTAGCTTTTGGAAGGGGCTCGGGCAACGACGGTCCATTTATTGGACTCAGCCTTTTCATCTTCCGTCAGGGCACTAATTTCATAGGCGCTCCCGACTGTCAGATTACTTTGGAATGAGGCCCATCTACCCTCAGCGTTGGTGAGCTCTGATTGTGGTTGGATATCACCATTGAGCTTGATCTTGACCACACTGTTCGGCGTATGGAAGCCCCTGGCAACAAACCAGTTCGCGTTTAAGTCGCCGCCATCAGCAATTGCGTTCCCGTCGGCATCATGAATACGAGTTTGTGTTGGTGCGGTGGTGGCTGCTTCCACGGTAATCGTGTAGGGCCCGGCGTCGCCGCCACCTGTGTATTTTGCGGTGACGGTGAAGTCGTAGGTGTCATCAGTCAGCAGGCCAGTAGGATGTCTGTAGTGACCGGTTACAGAATCCACAGTCGCTTCACCCAGCGTTTCACCCTTTTTGAATACTTCAACCTTCGCACCCTTTTCACCTTCGCCTTCCACAAACAGATCGTTCTCGGTTGTCGTGGAATTATCTGGAATCACGGTGCCGGCAGCGTTGGTGATTTTGTCGAGGGTTACCGGCTCGATACCTTCCTCAATCACCGTGAACCTGAAAGGGGGCGTCGACACGTTTCCATTGGGGGCCTTGACCGTGATGATGTAAGGGCCTGGTGCCAGATCTTCCAGTTTGAAAGTGCATACTCCGCAAGCATTGGTTAGCTCCGTTTTGAGTGGAATATCGCCATTAAACGCTTCGGCATCCTGGTTCGGGATCGAACTGCCGTTGATGGTGACTTCTGTAGCGCTGATGGTGTCATTGTCGGCAATCGGCCTCCCGTCGCTGAGTACTTCGTTGATGATCGGCGTCGCGGTAGCCGCCGTAAATTTTTTGGGCAGTGACGACGGGTAGGGACTCCATTGGCCTACGGCGCGAACGTTGTAGCAATCGAAGTGCTTCAAATCGAGCAGCGGGCTTTCGAATTCGCCGAAATCATTGGTGTTCGCTTCGCCCAATTCCTCATTACCGTTCATGATTCTGACTTTGTTTTTCGGTTCAGCGTTGATGCCGCTAACTTTGATGGCTGTTTCGTAGGTGGTTCTGTTAACGACGCTAACGCCATGACGATCGAGGACTTTGCTGACTGTTAAAAGATTTTCGTCAACCTGTTCGTTCAACGTCTGCAATGAATTGTTAGAGGGAAAATCGGTCATGTTCATAACTCCGGTTGGTCAAGGGGACGCAGTGATTTAAGGCCTCGAACGGTTGATTGACTACTGTCAGAAATAACAGGGTGGGCTGGATTTCCGATGAGTGGAGCTCTCTGCTTGGGAAGTGCTTTACAAAACACCACAATGTTTCCGCGTTTTATTTCGATTGGTTCTGGATGACTGATATTTCTGACAGGTCTCTTTCATGTGGGTTGTCCGTATCGTCAGGCGGTCGGTACTTCGGTCGCGCGCTTGACCTTGGATGTAAGCCATGACWACAAAAATGCCCCGWATCTTTCGATACGGGGCATTTTCTTAAACCGCGATGCAGATTGCCAAGTTTTCACACAGCCTGTTATAGCGGTTTTTTTTCGCTTCTCACATTTTAAAATTGGTAGTTCACTCCAAATGTGACGGCCACGGGCTGTTCGATATTTTTGCCCTTGGCATAATCGACACCGACATCAAAACGCAAATTCTCAGACCACGAAGCTGTCAACCCGACACCGGCTTCAAAACCGGTGCCCGCAAGGTTGGTATTGATCGAGTTTCCATTGACCCGCACGTTGTTGTCGTTCGATGCAAACTCATGGACTACCGCTGCCCGCCCGTATGGACGCAGCTGAGTATTACCCTGGTCGATGCTTCGACCGGCCATGACGCCCAGCTTTGTGCGCAACGAGTGCGTGCGGTCACCTTCGGCTTCCATGTCGTTGTCCAGGTGATAGTTCTTGCCCTGGATGACTGCCGCGGATACCTGGGCAGAAGGTTTGGCGAACCAGCCATCCCCGAGGTCAAAATTTCGGCCGCCTTCTACGATCGCACTCACCGCCGAGTTGCTGTAATCGCCTTCGGCACGCTTGCCATCGCTCATCCTGACTTTGGACTCATTGCGGAAATGGTTGAACTTCAGGGCGCCATCAACATAGTAGCCAGTGTCGCGATTCAGCCAGCCAAAATAGGGGCCGAAGTAGTAACTGTTGACCTCGGCCGAGGTGCCGCCATTGAGATCCAGATCGGACTTGCTGTAACCCGCCAGCATACCGACCGTCCAGGGACTGTCACCCAGCCGGGTGTCGGCGCCCATGGTGAAACCCTGCTGCTGTTGACGATAACCCACACCCGACGAACCGTCGTCAACGTTCCACTTGTTGCCATACGACCGTACCCACAGACCATGGCGCTTATCGTCCRCCTGCAACTCGCTCATGCGGTTTTCCAGCGACTTCAACTCGCCATACGACACGGTAAGGGCGGTCTGAAACAGGGCCACCAGCGATTGCGCACCGGACGTGAGCCGGGTGGTAGGGTTCAGGTAATACTCAGTGTCGCCCGTTGCGTTGGTCCTTTCGGCCAAATCGTACTCAAATGTCCCCACATCGACCCGGCCTCCCAGCAAAGCAAAAGCTGCCTGGTTATTGGCGATCTGCACCAGCGTCAACTGTTGAGGAGACGTCGCGTCCTTGCCCGAAGCATTGACATCCAATTCGTAGCTGCCGGTCGCCGTATCGGCTTTCAGCAAGTCGCTTTCACCGGTCTGGAAATTGCCCTGCATGGCAATGATGCCGTTGCCGGCAAGCGTACCGACTTCGAGCTGACGATTCGCACGCTGCGCGCCAGGCGCACCGAAATTGACGAGACCGTCGTTCATCGACAAATTGTCGATGCTGTCATTGTCGACCATGGTCAGGCTCGACTGGTTGAGCGTCAGGTTGCTGTTGTTCAAGCGCCCGGTGAACGATGAGCCATTGTTCATGGTGACATTGGCGGTAGAGCCATCCTCGCGCAGGATGTCCCCCACCATCGAGGCCCCGTTGAACGAGAGGTCGACGCTGCTGTTCTGCAGGGCCTGCACGTTGCCTTCCAGCGCACTGCCGACGACATTCATCGCCGCTGTGGAGCCGCCTTGCACCTTCAGCAGAATGCCATCAGCCGCCCGCAGAACACTGTTGTTCTGCACCTGGATGGTCGCGCCCTGAACGCCGCCTTCCACCAGGATCGCCGGCCCGCTGCGACCTTCTACGGTGGAGTTGTCCAGCAACAATGTATTGGTGCCCTGGCCATTGGGGTCATTGGTCATTCGTACGCCTGCGCTGTCGCCACTGATCAGTGTGCCCGCCAGTGCGCGTACATCACCGCCACGACTGTCCAGGCCGACGCTGCCGGCATTGGTGCCCCGCAGTTCGCTGTTGGTCAACGTCAATGTACTCAGTCCCGTGACCAGTGCGCCGGTCGCACCGCCCAGGAACCGACTATCGCTAGCCTCGACCGTCGACCCCTGCGTAGATGACGGTGGTCGAGCGACCCATAAAGCACGGGTGTCCGCCGTCACGGTGGCCCGATTAATGGTGGCCTGGCTATCAGACACCTGAATCCCATAGAAGCCGGGAATGCCATTGACGGTCGCACCATCGATGTTCAAGGTCGACCCGGTCTGTATGGTCAAGCTTTGGGTCGTTACTGCCCCCGCATTGAGTACGCCGCCATTTCTCACCAGATAGTCGCTGGTCGGGTCCGCCGGATCGATCGTCACGTTCTCGCCGGCGCCAACTTCGATCGCCGCCATTGCGGAAGTGCTCACCCAAAAAAAAGCCRGCAACAGTGCCAGCACTTTGAATGTCGTAACGGTCGCAGTTTTATTTGAGACTGAGTTATCGAAGCTCATGAGTCTGTCCTTTTGTCTTCTTGTCTCCTACAAAGAAGCGGAGAACGTTGAGGGCTGCGGACGATACAGAGACTTCCTACAAAAAAATGTAGGATTAATCTCTGAAAGCGTGAGAAAAACCGAAGCGGAAAATTAAAAAAAACAACTCTGTATATCCGATGCCTCGACACCGGATATACAGTTGGACTCAGCTAAAAGACTTTTTCCTACTGGCGCTCGATCTATACAGGATCAATCGGTTTCACCACATCGCATGTATCCGTGCCGTTATACGCGCTAACCCGAACAACATCGCCATCTTTCTCGGCAAACTCCCCTTTGATAGTGACCTGATAGCTCACCCGACCATAACCATTGAGTGTCGCCAACATATGAGCATAGGGCATATACCTTTCATAACCGGCAGCTGCTTCAGTTGGATTAGGAGCATATGGGGTATCCGTCCACTCAGAACCGGGAATAGGAGTCCCAGGAGTGTTTGTAGTATATCCTTCGTACTTTACTGTAACTTCGTTGCCAGCCAGCCGTGTATCCGCAGGAATATTAACAACCAACACAATCGAGCCATCGGGTAGTTTTCTCAACGAGCTGCAGTTCAAACCGATCGCCGGATTGGCATGCATGTATTTGAATCCGGCCGCGGTCAAGACGATCGGCCGAGTACTGACATCCGCAAAATCCGTTTTAGAAATCGCCTCGTTATAATTCAGGTCATGCGTTACAACGACTTGAAGTTGCGTGGTTTTATTATCCGGTATCGTTGCAAGAAAGGTCCAATCCATTTCAAATTCAATGGGCTTTGTTTTATCTTCAGTGCCATCGGGCTCATAGATTCCGCCCGGCGGCGGCACTTCAACGCCACCTATGTAAAATTGAGCAGAGTCTCCTACTTTGAAATTAGCGTGATAAGGTAAAAACCCTTTAACAGCCCCGCCATTCTGTTTATCTGCTGCCGTCAGTATATTTTTATCGGAGACCGGCCCCTTAATCCATGGAAGAAGCATAGTCTCGTCCGGTGGATTCGGCTTATCGGGGTCAAACGGTGCACATGGTTTTCGGGTATCCAATAAATAATCGGTGACGAGAGGTGTAGCCGGATAAAAAAAGATGCCTCGTTTAATTCTGTAGCCCAGTTTCAGATCATTTCTGTAATGCCCATTTTTAACAAGAGCGTGGTTATCAAGTTTATGCAAGAATGGGAAGGCGGGTATAGCCATCTCCGATTGTTCTACTCCATCAATGGTGTATACAATTTTATCCAATGAACTATTAAAATTTGGAATCAGTTTTTCAAGACCAGCATCCAATCCATCAATCAATTCCTGAACCCCAATCGCATCAAGGGTCGGATCTGATATTTKGGGAACGTGCAAGGGGTCCGCCACAACCGGCTTAAGATTTTTGAACACATACAATACTGTTTCTGCAGAGGGTGAGGACGGAACGCCCGGATAACTCGTCGCCTCACAGAAAACAATATATCTCCCATCGAAATTAACGACGTGAGCAGCCGTCAAATCGAACTCTAGCGTTTGATTCAAGTAAGCCGCAGTTATTGTTATAGAACTCACTTCCTGCTTAGTATTTTTATCACGACCGATATAGCACGTAATCTTGTCCCCAAGTCGTTGATTCGACCAAGGCTCATACTTCAATTTAACAACCTTGCCTCCAGCAAAGTCATCCGGATCCAAACCATAATCTATTGCGGTTTGCGGTGGCTCTACTGACTTATCGAGTAAGGGCGCGGCGGTATCGACAAAGTATTCGAATTCCTCAACGTTCGCAGGGTTACCCTGAAACTCGAAGGCCAAACTGATTTTACGCAAACCGGGGGCATCTTTAGTCGGCAAATTGAGGGTCATGGGACGAGGTGGAAGAGGATCAAGAGGTGTACTCTCTTCAAATTTTGATGTTAAATCCGGGGTACCATCAACCGTCAGCATCGAGCTAATAAAATTCGATGGAGTGCTGCTATCTTGCCCATCAAATACCGGGTGCATAAACACCAGCGATTTATTAAAAGAACTATAAGGAAGGTACTTCGGACCGCCGGCTACCAAAGGATCTAAAAAAGGGTTGGCGGTACCAGGTGTGGGGGCAGCCATATCAATAACGCGTAGGCTTTGTCGATAGGCCAGGTACTGCTCTCTTTTTTTTCTGGCGTTAACAGGAAAGCTTTCTTTTTTGGACATTTTAATACTCCTTTGATGTTGAGCTTTATTGCCCTGACGTTCAGTTATCGCAATGCCAGACGAAGAGCGCGGACACTGATTACTCGCCTTACATTGATGAGTGCTTCACTCATCTCGATGTCTTGATTTAAAGGCAGTCACGCAAGACTGGCTACTGTCAGAAATTACAGGTTTTGCTACCGCTGGTCGGACACTTCCCTAAACGACGCACAACAAAAACCCGCCATCCCTTACATAGGGATGGCGGGTTTTGTTGTTTAAGGTTTCAGGTCACACGGTATCCACCTTCAACGAATGATCGTTGAGCATGCCGTTGATAATGGTCGCCGTGTCATGCCCGCCCGCGATCACTCCACCCGCCCCCGGCGTTACACCGTAGTGGCTGGCGAGGTTGACGCCAGCCAGATCGATGGTCTGGTTCGGCGCGGCGCCGGCCATGGCGCTGACGTCGATACTGGTCACCGTCGACGGCCCACTGCCGGTGACGGTGAAGTGCAGATAGTCATCCAGCGAAGCCGTGGTGCCGTTCTCCCCTTGCAGCAGCTGCGACAGGTCGAGCTTGTCGGTGCCGGGGGTGAAATCGGTGATCACGTCATGGCCGCTGTTGCCCTTTAGCCACTGGAAGGTGTCGACCCCGGTTCCGCCGGTCAGGGTGTTGTTGCCCAGGCCACCGATCAGCCAGTCATCGCCGCCCACACCATTGAGGATGTCGTTGCCCAAGCCGCCGTTGATCACGTTGCCGTTGTTGTCACCGGTCAGGGTGTCGTTGAAGTTCGACCCGGTGAGGTTTTCGATACCGGTCAGGGTGTCCGTGCCCGCGCCGAGGGTGTTTTGCGCACCGAGCAAGCTGAGGTCGACCGTCACCCCGGCGGTGGCGTGGGCGTAGCTGGCCGTGTCGATGCCCGTACCGCCATCGAGGATGTCATTGCCCGAACCGCTGAAGAGCAAATCATTGCCCGCGCCGCCGTGCAGCTCGTTGTTGCCGGAGCCGGCAGTGAGCACATCGTTGCCGCCGCCAGCATTGATGAGGTTGTTGCCCGTGCCCGCCACCAGTACGTCATCCCCGCTGGTGCCGGTAAGGGTGTGGCCGTCCTGATAGCTGATGGTCAGGTTGGCCGAGTCGCTGCCGCCATGGTTGTCGTTGGCGGTGTAGGTGCCGTGGTAGTCCGGGGTGACGTCGTGTGCCCCGGCGTAATTCACGGTCATGGTCAACTGATAGTCTTCCGCCGCATTCGTATTGCCGTTACCTGGGTTGGCAATGTTGGTCATGTGGATCTGGTAAGTGCCATCCGCACTTGCGGTGATGGTGGCGCCATCGGCGATGCTGACGAACGCCCCACCGTTGAGCGAATACTCCATCGTGACGTGCCCGGGGTCCAGGTTGTGATCGAGGTTGAGCGTCTCACCTTGTTTCAGCTTGACCGTGATGAGGTCTTCATTGTTGCCATCGGAGCTGTTCGYTTTGTCGAGATAGCCACTGATCACCAGCAGCGCCGTCATGGTCGCCGTGTTGGCCGCAAAGGCATTGCGCACGTCTGCCAGACTCTGGTTGGCAGGGTTGTTGTTGGTGCCGGTGAAGTTGATCGCGCCGGTGCCGGTGAAGTCCGCGCCCTTCACTATCCAGCCGGTGTTGAAGGAGGTCGGTGTCGCCGAGAGTTGATCGCCGTTGGGATCGGTGTCGTTGGCCAGCAATAGTTCGCCCGGCACCACGACGGTGCCCGAGAGCACGTTGGTGATGACGTTATCATCGGCGGCCACTGGCGGTGCGTTCGGTATGACCTTGACCGTCAGGGTGGCGCTGGCCAGGTCGCCGTCGTTGTCGCTGGCGGTGAATGCGATGTTTTCGGTGATCAACACCGATGTGGTTTTCTGCGAAATGTAGGCGTATTCACCGGTGTCGAGATTGATCTGCAAGGTACCGCTGTTGTTGGTGGCAATGCTCAACGTGTTGTCCACGGTGTTGAACGTGCCGTGGTTGAGCCCGCCGCTGAAGCTCAGCGAGCCCTGATTGCTGTTGCCGCTCGGATCATAGGTGTACGTGGTGCCGTCCACCGTGACGGTTTTGATGAAGCCGCCATCGGCGCCGAATGTGCCGCCCTCGCCCAGCAGCGAACCGGTGACCGGTGCGCCGATCACCGTGCCAGACAGCACCGAGTTGAGCTGGTTGAGGTCGGTCACCACCACCGCATTGGTGTCGGTGTGGCTGCTGCCGTCATAGGCCAGTGGATTGAGGTTGGCGTTGCTCACGCCGCTGCCCAGACCGATCGCGTAGTTCTTGATGTCGTTGGCATCGAGGAAGGCTTTCAACGCGGTCTCGTCGGCGGTGCCGATTTCCTGGCCAGTGGTGGGCTTGCCGTCGGAGAAGAAGTAGCCGACGTTTTGCGCCCCGGTGAGTTTGCCCGAGGTATTGAACGCGGTCTGCATGGTCGCCACGGCCGCGTCGTAGTTGGTATTGCCGTTCGCGTTGAGGCCGGCCAGCAGTGTCTTGGCGGTCGCGACATCGACCCACACCGAGGTCATGTCGGTGGCGCTGCTGCTGAAGGTGACGAGTTGCACTTTCACATCACCAAGATCGTCGTATTTATCCAGCAAGGCACTGATGGCCTGCTTGGCCAGATCCAGCCGCGACAGGCCCGACACGCCGGAAGGGTCGGCCATGCTGCCGGAGACGTCGAGCACGATCAGCAGGTTGGAATCGATCTCCACCGCCGCCACCGAGCGATCCGTTGCCACCGCCTTGGGCACGTCATCGACAATGTTGACCACGAGGGTGCTGGTGCTGCTGTTGCCCAATGCATCGGTGGCTTTGTAGGTGAAGCTTTCACTCAGGCTGTTCGGCCCGTCGTTGGCATTCGGCGAGGTTTTCGGCGCCGAGGTGAGGGTGTAGGTGTAGCTGCCGTCGGGGTTGAGCAGGATCTGCCCGTAGGTGCCGGTGGCGCTGCCGACCAGGATGTAGGTGAGCGCGCCGCTGCCACCCGAGACCGAACCGACCAGGGTCCCGGACGCGGTTTCGCCAGTGTTGCCCGGGTCGCTGCCGGTGACCGTAGCGGCGGCCAGGTCCTGCCCGTCCTGGCTCAGGTCGAGGGCTTTTTCGTAGACCGTCACGTCGCTATCGGGGTTAGCCTTGATGATGCTGTTGGCCACGTCGATGGTGMTGGTGGTGGTGCTTTCATCGCCATCGGAGTCGCGCACGGTATAGGTGAACGTATCGGTCGCCCCCGCATCGCCGACCAAACCCGGGTTGCTGTGATACACCGCGTTGCCGTTGGCATCGAGGGTCAGGTAGCCATAGGTGCCGTTGATCTGGTTACCCAACCCGCCAATGGCCGACGTCGAGGTATTGCTACCGGCGCGTACGCCGACCACCGTCGCTGGACCATCGGCGCCGCTGATGTCGTTGCCCAGCACACTGATGTTGACGGTGCCGCCCTCCACTACCGACGACGAGTCAGGTTTGGCGCTCGGCAAGTCATCGATGATGTTGACGTTGATCTGCCCGGTCGCACTGTCGCCATCGGTGTCGGTGGCCACGACGCTGAAGTTCTCGGTGAGGCTGTTGGTGCCGTTGGCCGTTGGATGGGCTTCGTTATCGTTCAGCGTGTAGCTGTAGCTGATCACCCCGGTGGCGGCGTTGAACCCGGTGATGGTCAGGGTGCTGCCCAGTGGCGTGACGGCGGTTTGCGGGAAGCCGGCGGCCACACCACCGCTGACCACGGCGATGCCGCCAACGGTCAGGCTCGTGACGCCGTCCAGCGCGGTCACGGTGAAGGTGCCGTACTGGGTCAGCGCCGGTGCGTCC
>NZ_JBFUIC010000157.1:0-10223 GCF_056402075.1 Pseudomonas sp. P4_C3 | reverse complement strand
ACGCTGTTCTGGGTGCGTGAGCGCGGCGCGGAAAACCTGGTGGCGCAGCGCTGAGCCATCAGCTCCGGTACCGCAGTCACAAATCCATCATCCAGACGTCACACTGACGACATGCCCCCAGCCGACACTGGGGTCATGACGACAGCTCTGCATATCACCCTGATCACCGAAACCTTCCCTCCGGAAATCAACGGCGTGGCCAATACCCTGGGGCACTTGTGCGACGGTTTGCGCGCACGCGGGCATCAGGTGGAACTGGTGCGACCGCGTCAGGGCTGCGACCAACAGCTGGGCAGCGACGATGAACTGCTGCTATGCCGCGGCTGGCCGCTACCGGGTTATCCCGGCCTGCAATGGGGTCAGTCGTCGATGCACAAGCTGCTGCGGCGCTGGACGCGTCATCGCCCGGATGTGCTCTACATCGCCACCGAGGGCCCGCTGGGCCTCTCTGCATTGCGTGCGGCACGGCGACTGGGGATTTCCGTGGTCAGCGGTTTTCACACCAATTTCCAGCAATACTCCAACCAGTACGGGCTTGGTTTGCTCACGCGCCTGCTGACTCACTACCTGCGCTGGTTCCACAACCGCTCGACCATGACCCTGGTGCCCAGCGTCAGTCAGCGCATGGAACTGGAGCGGCGTCATTTCGAACGACTGGCGTTGCTGTCCCGAGGGGTCGACAGCGAATTGTTTCACCCGGCCAAACGCTTGAATGCCCTGCGCGAGCAATGGGGACTGGCCGAGGCAGACATCGCCGTCATTCATGTCGGACGCCTGGCCCCGGAAAAAAACCTCGGCCTGCTCAAGCGTACCTTCAATACCCTCAAGGCGAGTTATCCCCAGCGCATCCTGAAACTGATCGTTGTCGGCGATGGCCCGCAGCGCCAGGAACTGGAAAACGAAATCCCCGAGGCGATTTTCTGTGGTACCCAACGGGGTGAAGCCCTGGCGTGTCACTACGCTTCGGGCGACGTGTTTTTGTTTCCGAGCCTGACCGAAACCTTTGGCAATGTAGTGCTTGAAGCACTTGCCTCGGGGCTCGGCGTGGTGGCCTACGACCAGGCGGCAGCCGCCCAGCATATTCGTCATGGCTACAACGGTGTGTTGGCGATGCCGGGGGATGAAGAAGCGTTCTGCGATGCAGCGGCATGGTTGCTGGAGGAAAGGGAAGCCTTGCGCAATGTGCGGCTCAATGCGCGCCAGCATGCCAGTCGCCAGGGTTGGGCGACGATCATCGAGCAGTTCGAGGGACAGTTGCGCGGGGCGTGTGCCGGGGAGATGGTGGTGCCGAATGCACCGACTGTTCCCTGAATCTTCGGTGATTTGAAGTCCGCCATCGCGGGCAAGCCCGCTCCCACAGTGTTCTTGGTTTACACATAATTTGTGATCGCCGCAGAACCTGTGGGAGCGAGCTTGCTCGCGATAGCGTCAGTCCAGACGCCGCTTAAACCAGCGTCATCAACGCCTCACGGCTGAACGGCAGAATGTCCTCTTCACGGCCGTCGCGCACTTTCTGTGCCCAGTCCGGGTCCACCAGCAACGCACGACCGACCGCCACCAGGTCGAACTCATCGTTGTTCAGGCGCTCCAGCAGTTTTTCCAGACTGGCCGGTTGCGCAACCTTGTCGGTGTTGACCATGAACTGCAGGAACTCGCCATCCAGGCCGACGCTGCCTACGGTGATGGTCGGCTTGCCGGTGAGTTGACGGGTCCAGCCGGCCAGATTCAACTCGGAACCGTCGAACTCCGGCTCCCAGAAACGGCGGGTCGAGCAGTGGAAAATATCCACGCCCGCATCCGCCAGCGGCTTGAGAAACTCGCCCAAGGCTTCCGGGGTTTGCACCAGGCGTGCGGTGTAGTCCTGCTGCTTCCACTGGGAGAAACGGAAGATGATCGGGAAACCTTCACCGACTGCGGCACGCACGGCCTGAATCAATTCAATGGCGAAGCGCGAACGGTTGGCCAGGCTGCCGCCGTACTCGTCGGTACGCTGGTTGCTGCCTTCCCAGAAGAACTGGTCGATCAAGTAACCGTGGGCACCGTGGATTTCCACGCCGTCCATGCCGATGCTCTGGGCATCCTTGGCGGCCTGGGCGAACGCGGCGATCACGTCCTGGATGTCTTGCTTGGTCATGCCGTGCACCACGACCTGACCTTCCTTCACTTTTTCCGACGTTCCATAACCCGGCACGCTGGCGTCCGGCTCGGTGCCGATACGACGTACGCTGCCCACATGCCACAACTGTGGAACGATCTTGCCGCCTTCGGCGTGAACGGCATCGACGACTTTCTTCCAGCCGGCCAGGGCCGCTTCACCGTAGAAATGCGGAACGTTCGGGTAGCCGTTGGACGCCTTGTGACCGACGGTGGTGCCTTCGGTGACGATCAGGCCGACGCCCGCTGCGGCGCGGCGACGGTAGTATTCGATCACTTTGGAATCAGGCACGCCGCCCGGGGAAAAGGAGCGGGTCATCGGCGCCATGACGACGCGGGTCGGCAGTTGGAGGGTGCCGAGGTGGAACGGTTTGAACAGGGCTTTGACGGGCATGGGACGCTCCACGGAAGAATGACTTTATGACGGCGATAATATGGAGAGTCCAACGCATTGAACAGCATTATTGATTGCAGTGATTAAGGATCAAAAGATAGGGAATATTGTAGGAGCGAGCTCGCTCGCGATGGACTGGAGAACGCCGCGCCGTATCAGGCTTGCAGCGTTATCGTTGACGACCATCGCGAGCAAGCTCGCTCCTACAGGGGGGGGATCAGCTCAGCGCTTTTTCGATCGCATGAACGATGGTCGGATCATCCGGCGCCGTTCGCGGCGAGAACCGCGCCAGCACGCGGCCGTCCTTGCCCAGCAGGAACTTCTCGAAGTTCCAGGTGATGTCGCCGGGAAATTCCGCACCCTCGCCCGCCAGCAAGCGGTACAACTGATGACGGTCATGCCCGTTGACTTCCAGCTTGCTGGACAACGGGAAGGTCACGCCATAGTTGAGGCTGCAGAAATCCTTGATCTGCTGCTCGGTCCCCGGTTCCTGCCCGGCAAACTGGTTGCACGGCAAGCCCAACACGCTGAAGCCTTTGGCCTTGTATTGCTGGTAGAGGTTTTCCAGCGCCGCGTACTGCGGGGTCAAGCCGCATTTGGAGGCGACGTTGACCACCAGCACGACTTGGCCTTTGAAAGGCGCCAGAGGTAGCTCCTGACCATCCAGGGCTGTCAATTTAAGGTCGTGAAAAGCACTCATGGCGTACTCCAGATTCCCGTGTTCTTCTTGAAACAGTCACTTTGCGGTGTCGTCAGAGACAGCCGCATACTAAAAAGGCGCCCACAAGGCGCCTCTCCAGTTATCTGAGCTTAGCGCAGAAATCAGTGGTGATGGCCACCTTCGCCATGGACGTGGCCATGAGCGATTTCTTCCTGGCTGGCATCACGGATGGCAACGATCTTGACCTGGAAATTCAGGCGCTGACCGGCCAACGGGTGGTTGCCGTCAACGGTGACGTCGTCGCCGTCCAGATCACGGATGGTCACGATCTGCATCTGGCCGTCCGGTGCGGAAGCGTGGAACTGCATGCCCACTTCCAGCTCATCGACGCCTTCGAACATGCTGCGGCTCAGGGTGCTGACCAGTTCGGCAGCGTACTCGCCGTAAGCGTCTTCCGGTTCAACGGCTACGGTCAGTTCGTCGCCGACCGCTTTGCCTTCCAGAGCCTTTTCCAGGCCCGGGATGATGTTGCCTGCGCCTTGCAGGTAGACCAGCGGCGCGCCGCCGGCGGAGCTGTCGATGACCTCACCAGCGTCGTTGGTCAGGGTATAGTCGATGGAGACAGCCTTATTGGCGGCGATCAGCATGGGGCGAGACCTTTTGCATAAGAAGATTGAAAGGCCAAGTTTAGCGAAGCAATCGTCCGAAAGCGAACACAACACGGACAGACGGGACTCGACGATCACAGGCTTCCACCAGGACGAGGACGGACACTGGGTGGCCGAGCTTTCCTGCGGCCACACCCAACACCTGCGGCACCAGCCACCATGGCAATCGCGCGCCTGGGTCATGGACCCTGCGCAGCGCCAGGAAAAAATAGGCCAACCCTTTGATTGTGGTTGGTGCGCACAAGGCTCGGTTAGCGATAACCTTGGCGACTGAATTTCGGTAGATCGCCAGTTATAGGCGTTCACCTTTGCCATGCACCTCCAGAGAATCCGCATGCAAACTTTTTTTATCGCGCCCACCGATTTTGGTGTGGGTCTGACCTCCATCAGCCTCGGGCTGGTGCGTACTCTTGAGCGCGCCGGCCTCAAGGTCGGCTTTTTCAAACCGATTGCCCAGCCGCATCCGGGCGACACGGGCCCGGAACGTTCCACCGAACTGGTGGCGCGTACCCACGGCTTGAAACCACCCCAGCCCTTGGGCCTGGCCCATGTCGAGCGCATGCTCGGCGACGGTCAGCTCGATGAGTTGCTCGAAGAAATCATCGTCCTTTATCAGCAGGCGGCCATCGGCAAGGACGTGCTGATCGTCGAAGGCATGGTGCCGACCCGCAGCGCCAGTTATGCCGCGCGGGTCAACCTGCATCTGGCCAAGAGCCTCGACGCCGAGGTGATCCTGGTCTCGGCACCGGAAAACGAAGTGCTGACCGAGCTCTCCGGTCGCGTCGAGTTGCAGGCGCAATTGTTCGGCGGCCCGAAAGACCCGAAAGTCCTTGGTGTGATCCTCAACAAGGTCAAGACCGAGGAAAGCATGGAGGCCTTCGCCACGCGCCTGAAGGAACATTCGCCGTTGCTGCGCAGTGGGGATTTCCGTCTGCTCGGCTGCATTCCGTTCCAGCCGGAACTGAACGCCCCGCGCACCCGCGACGTCGCCGACCTGATGGGCGCGCAAGTGCTCAACGCCGGTGATTACGAAACCCGGCGCATGACCAAGATCATCATTTGCGCCCGCACCATGCGCAACACCGTGGAGTTGCTCAAGCCCGGCGTGCTGGTGGTAACCCCCGGCGACCGCGATGACATCATCCTCGCCGTCAGCCTCGCGGCCTTGAACGGCGTACCGCTGGCCGGCCTGCTGCTGACCAGCGACACCCTGCCCGACCCACGCATCATGGACCTGTGCCGCGGCGCCCTGCAGGCCGGGTTGCCGGTGCTGTCGGTGAGTACCGGCTCCTACGACACCGCCAACCTGCTCAATGGCCTGAACAAGGAAATTCCCATCGATGACCGCGAGCGCGCCGAAATCATCACCGATTTCATCGCCAGCCACCTCGATGCCAACTGGTTGCATCAGCGTTGCGGTACGCCGCGGGAGATGCGCCTGTCGCCAGCAGTTTTCCGCTATCAATTGATCCAGCGCGCCCAGGCGGCCAACAAGCGCATCGTGTTGCCCGAAGGCAGCGAGCCGTTTACCGTACAGGCTGCCGCGATCTGCCAGGCCCGTGGCATCGCTCGCTGTGTGTTGCTGGCCAAGCCCGAAGACGTGCAGGCCGTCGCCCGCGCCCAGGGCATCGAACTGCCGCCAGGCCTGGAAATCATTGATCCGGACTTGATCCGCGAACGTTATGTCGAGCCAATGGTCGCGCTGCGCAAAAGCAAAAGCCTCAACGCGCCGATGGCCGAGCAACAACTGGAAGACACTGTGGTGATCGGCACCATGATGCTGGCCCTGGATGAAGTCGACGGCCTCGTGTCGGGCGTGATCAACACCACCGCCAACACCATCCGCCCGGCCCTGCAACTGATTAAAACCGCG
This sequence comes from Pseudomonas sp. P4_C3, assembly GCF_056402075.1. NCBI lineage: Bacteria > Pseudomonadati > Pseudomonadota > Gammaproteobacteria > Pseudomonadales > Pseudomonadaceae > Pseudomonas > Pseudomonas sp. P4_C3. The sequence goes on along the minus strand of NZ_JBFUIC010000157.1, from coordinate 4,473 downwards.
CCTGGCTGCACCCTGGTGTCGTCGGTGTTCTTCATGCTGTTTCCGGAAGAGGTGCTGGTTTATGGCGACTGCGTGATGAACCCGCACCCAAGTGCCAGCGAACTGGCCGAGATCGCCCTGCAAAGCGCTGACTCGGCCGCCGCCTTCGGCATCACGCCACGGGTAGCGATGATCAGCTACTCCAGCGGTGAATCCGCCAGCGGCGAAGAAGTCGAGAAGGTCCGCGAGGCGACCCTGCTCGCCCACGAACAACAGCACTCGCTGCTGATCGACGGCCCCTTGCAATACGACGCCGCCGCCAACGAAGACGTCGCCCGGCAACTGGCGCCGAACAGTCAGGTCGCCGGTCGCGCCACGGTATTCGTGTTTCCCGACCTGAACACCGGCAACACCACGCACAAAGCCGTGCAGCGCAGCGCCGACTGCGTCAGCCTCGGGCCAATGCTGCAAGGCCTGCGCAAACCGGTGAACGATTTGCCGCGCGGCGCGCAGGTCGATGACATCGTCTACACAATCGCGTTGACCGCGATCCAGGCAGCCAACCGACCTATGGATGTGTAAATGCTGGATTTTCTACCTGCTGCGTTGCGGGGCGTGATCGCCTCGCTGCTGTTGGCGCTGAACACGATTTTGCTCTGCTCGTTTCTGTTCTGCGTGGCGTTGGTCAAGGTATTGCCGTTCGCCTTCACCCAGCGCCTCGCGGGCTGGCTGATGAGCCATACCCACGAAGCCTGGATCAGCAYCAACAAAGGCTGGATGAATCTGGTGCGCCGCACGCGCTGGCACATCAGCGGCCTGCAAGGCCTCGACTATCAGCACTCGTACCTGATCACCAGCAACCACCAGAGCTGGGTCGACATTCTGGTGCTGCAATACGTGCTCAACCGGCGCATTCAGCCGCTGAAATTCTTTCTCAAGCAGGCGCTGATCTGGGTCCCGGTGATCGGCCTGGCCTGGTGGGCGCTGGGCTTTCCGTTCATGAAGCGCTACTCCAAGGCTTATCTGGAGAAGCATCCGGAGAAGAAAGGCAAGGACCTGGAAACCACGCGCAAGACCTGCGCGAAATTCCGCGACAACCCGGTGGGCATTTTCAACTTCGTCGAGGGCACGCGCTTCACCGAGGGTAAGCATGCCCAGCAGCAGTCACCCTTCAAGTACCTGCTCAAGCCCAAGGCCGGAGGCATTGCCTTCGTGCTGGATGCGATGGGTGAGCAGCTGGAGTCGATCGTCAACGTGACCATCCACTACCCCGCCGGGCGCCCGGGTTTCTGGGACTTGCTGTGCGGGAATGTGGCGGACGTGGTGGTGCACTTTGAAGAGCTGAAAATTCCGCCACAATTCATTGGCAAGAACTATGACCAGGATGGTGAGTACCGCCTGCAATTTCAGGGCTGGATCAACCAGTTGTGGCAGAGCAAGAATGCGTTGCTGGAGCAGATGCATCGGGAGTATCCAAAGCACCACTGAACCCCTGTGGGAGCGAGCTTGCTCGCGATTGCGGGCTGATATTCAGCATTGATGTCGACTGACACACCGCWATCGCGAGCAAGCTCGCTCCCACAGGTTTAGTGTTTGCCTTGACTGAACACCAGACACAAAAAAACCCGCCGTTGATCACTCATTGGCGGGTTTTTCATTTGCGGCTAAGGCTTAGATCGCACCACGCTCACGCAGCAGACCCAGCACTTGCTTGACGCTTTCCTCCAGCGACACGGACTGGGTGTCGATCACCAGGTCGGCATCCAGCGGCACGTCGTACGGGAAGGACTCGCCCGGGATGTTATCCCCGGCCGCTGCGTACAAACCTTGCGGATCACGCTCGGCGCAGACTGTCGGCGAAGCCTGGACATAGACCGTCAGCAGACGCTCCTTGCCGATCAGTTCACGGGCCTGCTCACGACCTTCGGCACTCGGCGCAACGAACGCTGCCAGGGTCAGCAGACCGGCTTCGTTGAACTGACGCGCGACGTGCGCGGCACGACGCCAGTTCTCGGTACGCCCGGCGCGGTCCTGTGGCAGACCTTTGTTCAGGTCGTGACGCAGGTTCTGGCCATCGAGCACGAACACTGCACGGCCCAGGTCGAACAGCTTGCGTTCAACCGCGTAGGCCAGCGTGCTTTTGCCCGCACCGGACAAGCCGCTGAACAACACGGTGGCCGGTTGCTGGCCGAAGCGCTGGGCGCGTTCTTCGGTGGCGACGTGCGCGAGTTTGCCGTGATGCGTGCTACTGCCGTGCGCCACTGGTTGAGCGATGATCATGCCGGCGGCGACGGTGCCATTGGTCAAACGATCGATGACGATGAACGAACCGGTGGTGCGGTTGCTCGCGTAACCGTCCAGCGCGATGGCTGCATCGAGGCTGATCTTGACCCGACCGATCTCGTTCAGCTGCAAGGCACTGGCAGGGCCTTCTTCCAGGGTGTTCACGTCAACGCGGTTGACAATGCTGGTGATCGAACCCGGCACGTACGTCGTAGCGCGCTTGATGTCGTATTTCTTGCCCGGCAGCATCGGCTCTTCGGCCATCCACACCAGCATGGCATCGAAGCCGTCAGTCACTTGCGGCTGGTTGTCGGCATGCACCAGCAAGTCGCCGCGGGAGATATCGATCTCGTCTTCCATGGTCAGCGTCACCGCTTGACCCGGACCTGCATGCTCCAGCTCACCTTCGAAGGTGACGATGGATTTCACGCGACTGCTCTTGCCCGACGGCAGCACCACGACTTCGTCGCCCTTGTGCACGACGCCACTGGCCAGGGTGCCGGCGAAACCACGGAAGTTCAGGTTCGGACGGTTGACGTACTGCACCGGGAAACGCAGGTCGGTGTAGTTGCGGTCGCTGGCGATTTCGACGGTTTCGAGGATTTCCATCAGCGACTGGCCGGTGTACCACGGCGAGCGCTCGGACTTGTTCACTACGTTGTCGCCCTTGAGCGCCGACATCGGTACGAACGCCATGGTGGTCGGCTTGAACGCGATGCCTTCGGCGAACTTCAGGTAATCGGCCTTGATCGACTCGAACACGTTTTCGTCGAAGCCGTTGAGGTCCATCTTGTTGATGGCGACAACGATGTGCTTGATGCCCAGCAACGAGGCAATGAAGCTGTGGCGACGGGTCTGGGTTTGCACGCCGTAACGGGCGTCGACCAGGATGATCGCCAGGTCACAGGTGGATGCACCGGTGGCCATGTTGCGGGTGTACTGCTCATGGCCGGGAGTATCGGCGATGATGAATTTGCGTTTGGCGGTGGAGAAATAGCGGTAGGCGACATCAATGGTGATGCCTTGCTCACGCTCGGCCTGCAAGCCGTCGACCAGCAACGCCAGGTCGATATCTTCACCGGTGGTGCCGACTTTTTTCGAGTCGCGGGTGATGGCTTCCAGATGATCTTCGTAGATCATTTTGGAGTCGTGCAGCAGACGCCCGATCAGGGTGCTCTTGCCGTCATCGACGTTGCCACAGGTAAGAAAGCGCAGCATTTCCTTGCGTTCGTGCTGGCCCAGATAGGCGAGGATGTCCTCGCTGATCAAATCAGATGCGTGCGACATGACAACCCCTTAGAAATAACCCTGACGTTTCTTTTCTTCCATCGAGCCTGCGCCATCGTGATCGATGACCCGGCCCTGGCGTTCGGAAGTTCGCGTCAGGAGCATTTCCTGAATGATGTCGGTCAGGCTGGTGGCCTCGGACTCGACCGCACCGGTCAACGGGTAGTCACCCAGTGTGCGGAAACGGACCTTCTTCTTGACGATGCGCGCCTTGTCTTCATCGCTCAGGTGATTGAGCAGGCGTTCGTCGTCGATCATGATCCAGGTGCCATTCATCTCGATGACGTCGCGCTCGGCGGCGAAATACAGCGGCACGATCGGGATGCCTTCGAGGTAGATGTACTGCCAGATGTCCAGTTCGGTCCAGTTCGACAACGGGAACACGCGGATCGATTCGCCCTTGTTGACCTTGCCGTTGTAGACGTTCCACAGCTCGGGACGCTGGTTTTTCGGGTCCCAGCGGTGCTTGGTATCGCGGAAGGAATACACGCGCTCTTTGGCACGGGACTTCTCTTCGTCACGACGGGCACCACCGAAAGCAGCATCGAAACCGTACTTGTCGAGGGCCTGCTTGAGGCCTTCGGTTTTCATGATATCGGTGTGCTTGGCACTGCCGTGGGTCAGCGGGTTGATGCCCTGCGCAACACCCTCGGGATTCACGTGCACCAGCAGGTCAAGGCCCAGTTCTTCGACCATGCGGTCGCGGAACGCGTACATTTCCTTGAACTTCCACTGGGTGTCGACGTGCATCACCGGGAACGGCAGTTTGCCCGGGAAGAATGCCTTGCGCGCAAGGTGCAGCATCACGGCGGAGTCTTTACCGACGGAGTACAGCATCACCGGGTTATCGAACTCGGCGGCGACCTCGCGGATGATGTGGATGCTTTCGGCCTCCAGCTGTTTCAGATGCGTCAGTTTGTCGAC
>NZ_JBFUIC010000156.1:0-10238 GCF_056402075.1 Pseudomonas sp. P4_C3 | reverse complement strand
CTGTTTGGCGGACCAACTCATTGCGTTCTCCTGTCGGTGCGTTGTCCTCGGGCCGCTACGATACCGCGGCAAGCACCGCTAAAGGTTTCAGAAAATCACCTTTTCGGTCACGTCGAATTTTCATTCGACCGCCACTGTCTGAAAAATCCAACACAAAACCCCAAGCCGCATCTGGATCAGTGCCGAACAGAAAAACGGCGCGTGACCGAAATCCCGCGCCGTTCATGTTCAATCCTGGTGCTCAACTTTTGGCCTGCAATGCCTTGGCCATTTGCAGATGATTTTGCAATTTGGGCAGGGTTTCTTCGGCGAACGCCTTGATTTCCGGCACGTCGGTGGTCTGTGCTTCCTGCTGCAACTGATCGATGGCTTCCTGGGTGGTCTTCACCTGACTGGCTGCATAGGCCTCATCAAAGGTCGTCCCATCCATGGCTTGTGGCATCAGGGCTTTGGCCTTTTCGACAATTTCTTCGCGCGGGGCGACGGGCAAATCCAGTTGCCTGGCGATTTTCGCCAGGTGCTGGTTCGCAGTGGTGCGGTCGTTGATGACGACGATGGTGTAGTCCTTGACCTCTTTGGACTCGGATTTCTGGTGCGCCAGACGACTGGCTTCGATGTCGGCCATGCCTTTGGCCGAGGCTTCGTCGATGAATTCGGCGGATGACTGGGCAAAGACGCTACTGGCAAACAGCCCCAATAACGTGGCAAAACTGGCATTACATAATCGGGTGGCCATCCGGTTCATGGTCGCGCCCTCCTTGAAAAGTTCAAACGGGAGCTTTCGCCCCCGCTTCTCAATCAAAACCACCCGCATCCTTTAGCGGGATTTCTGACCGCCCTTGCGGCCCATGTCGGGTTTCGCCGGGTCTTTTTCGACGGTCGTGGTGGTGGTTTTCCCACCCTTGCGACCGGCTTCAGAAGCCTTCGTTCGATCGTTGGCGAAATTCCCCGAGTTCGAGTTTCTTGAGCTAGGCATGATTCTCTTCCTCTTGGTGATAGTCGCGGCGAGCTGTAGCCCCCATAGAATCTGAAGTTGCGCGTCCCAAAAGGTTTAGAAAATTATGTGGATACTACGACGAACGGTGCCTGGTTTTCAGACCAGTCGCAGGTGATGCTCGCGTTTGGCGCAATACATCGCTTCGTCGGCATGCCTGAACAATTGCTTCTCTTCGGTGCCGTGATCGGGGTATCGGGCGACGCCGATACTTGGCTGGATGTTCAGGCTGTGCCCGTCCAGACGCAGGGGCTGGACCAGGACCTGACGGATTTTCTCGACCACGATGTCGGTATCGTCCGCAGCGCGAATGCTGTGCAGCAACACCACGAACTCATCGCCGCCGATGCGTGCCACGGTGTCGGTTTCCCGCACGCAGCCCTTGAGCCGGTTGGCGACCGCTTGCAGCAGCATGTCGCCGACCGCGTGGCCATGGGTGTCGTTGACGTGCTTGAAGCGGTCGAGGTCGACGTACAACAGCGCCATGCGCCCGCGGTCTTCCCGGGCCACTTGCAGTGATGCCTTGAGCCGGTCGCGCAGCAGTTCGCGGTTGGGTAACTGGGTCAGTTGGTCGTACTGGGCCATGTATTGCAGGCGGGCATGCAGTTGCTTGCGCTCGATGGCGGTTGCGACCTGGGCGCAGACGTATTGCAGCAGTTCCTTGTCTTGCTCGGTGTAGCGCTCGCCGCCCGGAATGCTTTTGACGATCAACGCACCGATGGTGCCGTTTTGCGAGTTCAGCGGCACACCCAGCCAACACGGCGCGTTCTGCTCGGTTACCAGCGCTTCGAAGCCGGCAGGCGGTGTGCACTGGTCCGGGGTCAACAGGATCGGCTGCCCCGTGCGGATCACTTCGGCGCACAGGCGCCCGGTCATTGTTCCGGGCTGTTCGGGCTGTGGCTCGTGGTCATCGACGTGATAAGGGAAATTCAACTGTGCGCAGCGCTCGTCGTACAGTGCCACGGAAAAATTCAGTGCCGGCAACCATTCGCCGATGATCATGTGGATGCGTTTGAACAACGCCAGCAGATCCTCTGCCGCATGGGCCGCCTCGGAAATCGCATACAACGCTGCCTGCCGGGATTCGGCCTGCTTGCGTTCGGTGATGTCGCGGGCCACCGCGATGCGCAACTGATCGTCCTCGGACCAACGCGCCGACCAGAGGATGTGCACCACGCGGCCATCCTTGCGCAGGTAACGGTTTTCGAAGTTGAGCTTGGGCTCGCCACCCATGATTTCCCGGGCGGCATCGAGGGTTCGCTGGCGATCGGCCGGGTGCACCATGTCGATCATCGGCTGGCCGATCATCTCATCCGCGCTGTAGCCGAATATGCGCTCGCACGCCGCACTGACAAAGACGAAGCGGCCCTGTTTATCCACCGCACAGACGGCGTCCAGCAACAGATCGATGTAGCTCGCCAGCGGCGCGGAATTTCGGTTTTCCATGATTCAGCGTGGGTGTCCCGATAATGCAGCGCTTATCAATCATCCCTGCCCTGTCGACCTTGCATCCTTGTGATCATATTCAAGCCTTGTTCGGCATCAGCCCCGGCAACGCATGGACCAGCGCGTTAATGGCGAAACCGATGAACATCACCCCGCACAACCGGGTGATTGCCAGTTCATGACGCTGGTACAAGCTGCGCACTCGCCGCGCACCGACAACGCCAATGAGAATAGTGTAGGCGAGCAACCCGCCGACGAAACTCAGGGCGATCAGCGCCGGCAGCATTGACCAGTTGAGCAGTTCCGCGCGGCTCGACAACAGTGCCGTGAACGTCGCCACGGCCACCGGATAGGCCTTCGGATTGGTCAAACCGAACAGAATGCCGTGCCAGAACGGTTGCCGCGCCGGCCCCCGTGGCGCATCAGCGCTGCTGCGCCGGGCGCGCACCGCACGCCAGCCGAGCCAGAACAGGTACAGGCCGCTGAGCACACCGAGCACGTCGAACGCGGTACTGCCGATCTCCCGCGCACCGACAATCGCGATCAGCGCCGTACTGCACCAGATCACATCGCCGAGCAAATGCCCGCACAGAAACCCCGCCCCGGCCCGTCGCCCATGGGCCGCGCCAATGCCGAACACCGCCAGCACACCCGGCCCGGGGGTGATGCCGTAGATAAAACCCGAGGCAAGCACGGCCATTAGCAACGATGGGGTCATGGGGAGTCCTTTTGAACGGCTTGGTGAATGGTCGCCAGTCTATATCAGGTCATTGCCTGTCGACTGAAACATCTCGACAGACGAACGGGCTGGCCCCGCCTCACTGATGACGGTGTAGTATGTTGTATTACAAACCACTACATCGAGACCACCATGTCAGTTATGTCCCTGCGCATACCAGACGAAATCGCCGATACCCTCGCGAGTCTTTCCAAGGCAACGGGCCGCAGCAAATCATTTCTGGCCGTGGATGCGCTGCGTGAATACCTGGCCCGTGAAGCGTGGCAAATCGAGGAAATTCAGAAAGCCTTGAAAGAAGCCGATGAAGGTGACTTCGCGACACAAGAAGAAGTAAACGCAATGGCTGACAAGTGGACGGCGAATGCGCGTTGAGTGGTTGCGTACGGCGTTAAAGAATCTGGATGACGAAGCCGCCTACATCGCCATCGAGAATCCAGAAGCTGCAGCAGATTTTGTTCGAGCGATTCTCGCCAGTGTCGATCACCTTGCCCGATTTCCAGCGACGGGTCGTGAAGGACGCTTACCCGGTACCCGGGAATGGGTCATGCCTGATCGCCCCTATTTGATTCCCTACCGGGTTCGCCAAGGTCGGCTTCAGGTACTACGAGTTTTTCATACGCGTCGCCTGCCACCTTCCAATTGGTAAAGGCCATTTTAGAAAAGCTTCTAGCGTTCGATCCCCTCCCCAATCCTCCGATTCAACCAGTTCAACGCCTGATCTCCACCCCGCCGTGTATGCCACGCCAACACAAAAGTGAACGATGGAATGTGAAACGGCGGTGGCACGACAACCAATGTGGACTCATCGATATCGCGCAAGCCTCGCGACGCGACAGTGAGGATCAGGTCCGTTCCGCTGATGAGCTCCGGGGCGACGCTCCAGTGCGGCAGGCTGATGGCGACACGCCGGCGTTYGCGCAATGCGGTCAGCGCCCGCTCGATTTCCGGGGTGCCGCTGCCGCGCATCTCCAGCAGGACGTGGGGGCGTGCCAAATAAGTGGCCAGGTCGAGGGCTCCGTCGACGGGCAGGCTTTTGCGGTCCAGCAGGCAGGCGTAGTGCTCTTCGAACAGCGGCGTGCTGCGCAACTCGTTGGGCATTTCCGGGAATACACCGGCGGCGACATCAATGTCACCGTTCAGCACCCCTTCGAGCATGCTTTCGCGGCTGCCATGGCTGATTTGCAGGTCAATGCCCGGCGCTTCGCGGCGCAACGCTCGGATCAGCCCCGGCAGGACAATGGCGGCGCCGTAGTCGGACATCGCCAGGCGGAAGGTGCGCTGGGTGGTCGCGGGATCGAAGGCGTTCGGCGCCAGCAGCGCTTGCACCTGGGCCAGGGCTTCGGCCAGCGGTGCCACCAGTTCCAGCGCTCGCGGAGTCGGTACTAGGCTGGCACCGGCGCGCACCAGCAGGGGATCGCCGAGCAGGTCACGCAATCGCGCCAGCGCATGACTGACCGCTGGCTGGCTCAAGTGCAGACGCTCGGCCGCCCGGGTCACGTGTTGCTCGCTGAGCAAGGCGTCGAGGATTACCAGCAAATTGAGGTCGATGCGTCGAAGATCATTCATCTGCTGCATGTTCTGAATAGCAAAACGGAATTTAAATCTGCGCGACGAATACCCTAGAGTCCAGCAAAACCTGTTGGGGATCGATCATGAGTACGTTGCATTGGGTGAGTCTGTTGGTGCTGGCAATGATTGCCGGGGCGGTGGTGCCGTTTCAGAGTGCGATCAACGTCAATCTCGGGCGCGGGTTGGGCCATCCGTTGTGGGCGACGCTCGCCTCGTTGCTGGTGAGTGTTGTGGTGTTGTTGCCGATCATCGTTGCAATGCGCTTGCCGTTGCCGTCACTGGCGTTCATCAGCAAGGCGCCGCTCTGGATGTGGGCCGGTGGCGCGTTTGGGGTGTGTTTTATTTCCCTGGCGTTGGTGCTGCTGCCCAAGCTGGGTGCCGCGGGGTTCATGGCATTGGCGCTGGCGGGGCAAGTGGTGGCGTCGTTGTTGCTGGATCACTACGGCTGGTTTGGGTTGGTGGAGCGGCAGGTCACCTTGCCGAAGGTGTTTGGGGTGGCGCTGTTGATGGCAGGGGTGGTGTTGATTCAGTTTAGTGACGCTGCGCAAAAAGCGATGACAGCGAATTCTTGAAGATCAAAAGATCGCAGCCTCCGGCAGCTCCTAYGGGGATGCGTGGTCCGAGCAGAAGCTGCCGAAGGCTGCGATCTTTTAAAACTTGTCGAGTGTGCGCAACTTCTGCGGCAACCCCCACAGCAACAGCGCCACCGCGATCAGTGCACAGACACCGATGACATACAGCGCCGGCGTGGTGCTGCCGGTCAGGTCCTTGATCCGGCCGACCATCACCGGGCTGACGATGCCGCCGAACTGGCCCAGGGTGTTGATCACCGCGATCCCGCCAGCAGCGCCCGCGCCGGCACCGGCCAGCAGTTTCGGCGGCAAGGTCCAGAAGCTCGGGATGGAGGCGATGATCCCGGCACCGAGCAGGCCCAACGCGACAATCAGGAAGGTCGTGTGGTTGGCGAAGATCCCCGCGCAGAAGAACCCGATCGCACCGACCGCCACCAGACCGGCGACAAACTTGCGGCGCTCGCCAGAAGCATCGGACAGGCGTCCAATCACCACCATGCTGATGGCACCGCAGATGTACGGGATGGCCGTCAGCAAGCCGATCATCACCGGACTTTCAGTGCCGGCGCTGCGGATCAGTTGTGGCGCCCAGAAATTCAAGCCGTAGGACGCCACCTGAATCAGGAAATAGATCAGGCCCAAGGTCAGGAAACCCGGAATCCTAAGTGCAGCGAGCAGCGAACCTCCGCTCTTGTGCGGCTCATGCTGGGCGATGCGGCTGGCCAGCAAGGTCTTCTCCGAAGGCGTCAGCCAATGGGCGTCTTCGATGCGGTCCTTGAGCAGGGTCAGCACCAGCAAACCGAGGCCGATGCACGGCACGCCACCGAGCAGGAACAGCCAGTGCCAGCCGCGCATTTGCAGCACTCCGTCGAGGTGTTGCAGCACAAGCCCCGAGAACGGCGCGCCCACCAGGCCGGCGAACGCCGACGCCAGGAACAGCATCGAGGTGATACGCCCGCGATAGTGCTGCGGGAACCACAGGGTCAGGTAGTACAGCACGCCCGGGGCAAACCCCGCCTCCATCGCACCGATCACGAAGCGCAGCACGTAGAACTGCCATTCGCTGTTGACGAACACCATGGCCGCCGTGGCCAGGCCCCAGGACATCATGATCCGGGCGATCCAGCGGCGTGCGCCGACCTTGTACAGCATCATGTTGCTCGGCACTTCGAAAATCACGTAACCGACCACGAACAACCCGGCGCCGAGGCCGTACGCGGTGTCGCTCAGGCTCAGGTCGGTCTGCAGCTGAAACTTGGCGAAGCTGATGTTGATGCGGTCGAAAAAGGCGAACAGGTAGCAGACCATGATCAGCGGCATCAGGCGCCAGGCGACTTTACTGACCAAGGCTTTTTCGGTGTCGTGGCTAACGGCCGGGCTCGCGCCGGCCTCCAGTGCATTCAGGCTCATTGCAGTTCTCCAGGCGGACTTCCCGTGGGTGTCCGATTGTTTTTGTTGTCTGGTTAAGGTGCTTTTTACTGTAGGAGCGAGCCTGCTCGCGATGACTGAGCCACATCCAACATTGATGTCGACTGCCTCACCGCTATCGCGAGCAGGCTCGCTCCTACAGGGGATTGGTGTCAGGTGGGGATCGGGTGCAGCTCACAATTGCGTCCGGCCTTGGCCAGTTGCCCCGGCACTTCATGGCCGAGCAGCGCCGGCATTCCTCGGGACAGTTTCAGCAGCAGCGGTAAATCGATACCCGTGTGGATGCCGACTTCATCGCACAGGTTCACCAGATCCTCAGTGCAGATGTTTCCCGATGCCCCCGGCGCAAACGGGCAGCCGCCGAGACCACCGAGGGCCGCGTCGAAGCGCCGGGCACCGGCCTCGTAGGCGGCCAGCACGTTGCACAGGCCGAGGCCGCGGGTGTTGTGAAAGTGCAGGGTCAGGTCCGTCGGGGACACCCGCTGCAGCACCCGGCGCACCAGTCGGTCGACCTGACGCGGGTTGGCCATGCCCGTCGTGTCGGCCAGGGTGATGCCCTGGATGCCGAGCTCCTGATAGGCCTCGACGATGTGCAGTACACGGTCCTCATCGATCTTGCCCTCGAACGGGCAGCCGAAGGTGGTGGCGATGCTGGCGTTGAGTCGCACGGCGCTGTCGCCGACGAACTGCACAATCTCGCCGAACGCGGCCAATGAATCTTCACAACCCATGCGCATGTTCGCCCGGTTATGAGTCTGGCTGGCAGACATCACCAGGTTCAGCTCATCGGCACGGCACGCCAGTGCCCGTTGCGCGCCTTTGAGGTTGGGGATCARCGCRACATAGATCACCCCCGGTTGCCGGGCGATGCCCTTGAACACCAGTTCGCCATCGCGCAGTGCAGGAATGGCTTTGGGTGACACGAACGAACCGGCTTCGATGCGGCTGAATCCGGCCTGCGACAATTGATCGATCAAGGCAATCTTGTCGTCGGTTTCAACCCAGGTCGGTTCGATTTGCAAACCGTCGCGCGGGGACACTTCCTGCACGRTCAGGCTATCGGAATAATCAGTGATCATTGCACCACTCCTTCGACTTTCAGGCGTTCGATGTCCATCGCGGTCAGGCCCAATTGCGCGAGGATGCCGTCGGTGTGCTGGCCCAGCCCGGGGCCGGACCAGTTCACGCCGCCGGGTGTCTCGGAGAGTTTCGGCACGATGCCCGGCATCTTCACCGTGGCGCCACCGGGCAGCTCGGCATTGAGCAGCATGTCCCGCGCCTGATAGTGCGGATCGGCGACGATGTCGGCCACCGAATAGATGCGCCCGGCCGGGACTTCGGCGGCTTCCAGGGCGTCCAGTACTTCGTCGATGGGCAGACTGCTGGTCCAGTGGGTGATGGCGGCATCAAGCAGATTGCTTTTGGCCGCACGCCCGTCGTTGTGAGCGAATTCCGCCGCCTCGGCCAGATCGGCGCGGCCGATGGTTTGCATCAGGCGCTTGTAGATCGGATCGCTGTTACCGGCGATCACCACGTAGGCGCCATCGGCTGTCAGATACGTGTTGGATGGCGCGATGCCCGGCAAGGCACCGCCACTGCGTTCGCGCACATGGCCAAGCATGTCGTATTCCGGCACCAGGCTTTCCATGACGTTGAACACGCTTTCGGCCAGGGACACATCAACGATTTGCCCGCCGCCCTGCCCGGTCTTGACCCTTAGCAGCGACATCAGCGCACCGATCACCGCATGCAACGAAGCCAGGGAATCGCCAAGGCTCACGCCAACCCGCGCCGGCGGCGAACCTGGCGTGCCGGTGGTGTAGCGGATGCCGCCCATGGCCTCGCCGATGGCGCCAAAACCCGGACGATCGCGGTACGGGCCGGTCTGGCCGTAACCGGAAATCCGCACCAGCGTCAGGTTGGGATTGAGCGCGTGCAACACGTCCCAACCGAGGCCCAGTTTCTCCAGGGCGCCGGGGCGCAGGTTTTCGATCAACACATCGGCGCTGGTCGCCAGTTGCTTGACCAGTTCGATGCCTTCGGGGGATTTGAGGTTCAGCGCCAGGGACTTCTTGTTGCGTGATTGCAGGTACCACCACAACGAGGTGCCTTCGTGCAGCTTGCGCCATTTGCGCAGGGGATCGCCCTGGCCCATGGCTTCGATCTTGATCACCTCGGCGCCGAACTCGGCCAGCATGCGCGCCGCAAATGGCGCGGCGATCAGCGTGCCGATCTCGATCACTTTGATCGCACTCAAGGGGGCAGTCATCGCGGGGTACCTCTTGTTCTTGGAATATGCGCCAAGGCTAGAGGACAGGGGGCTCGGGAATCCAACCTTCAGTTAGCAACGGGCGTTCGCGAAATGCGAACGCTCGACAAGAGGATTATCGCGACCTTCAGTCCGCCATCGCGAGCAGGCTCACTTCTACAGTTGATTCGTGGCGATCACACATCCCCTGTAGRAGYGAGCCTGCTCGCGATGAGGCCCGCCCATTCAGCCGAGAACTATCAGGCTGAACCCCGCAAATGCTCAAACAACATCCGGCTCACCGGCGACAGCAACGCCTCGTCGCGCACCACCAGAATCAACGCCCGGTCCGACCACTCGTCCGTCAACGGCACCGCGTGCAAGCCCAGTGCCCGGCCAAACAATTCATAGGCCCGCTGCGGAAGGATGCCAATCCCCATGTTGGCCTGGATCATCCGGCACATGGCATCGAACCCTGGCACATGAATGCGCACCCGCAACACCTTGCCGGCCTCACGGGCTGCGGCATGGGTACGCATGTTGATCGAACTGGCGGCATGCAAGCCAACGTAATCACTGCCCAGCGTATCGGCGAACGCCACGCTCGACCGGCTCGCCAATGGATGATGGGGCGGCATCAACACCACCAGTTTGTCCTGGCGATACAGCACGCTGTGCAGGCCCTTGATGTCACTGTCGATGGAACAGATCCCGAGGTCGGCCACCCCGTCGAGCACGCCCTGAATCACCCCGGCGCTGGGCCGTTCTTCGAGGTCGGTCTTGACCTGTGGGTGACGCTCGGAAAAATCCCGCAGGTCCTCGGGCAAAAACTGAATGATCGCCGACAGGTTGGCGAGCATCCGCACATAGCCGCGCACACCGTGGCTGTGCTCGCCCAGTTCAAGGCCCATTTTTTCGACGTTGAACAACATCTGCCGGGCATGGTGCAGCAGGGTTTCACCGGCCGGCGTCAGTGACATGCCCTTGGCCTGGCGCACGAACAGACTGATGCCCAGCGCCTCCTCCAGCTCCATCAAGCGCTTGCTCGCCGCCGAGACGGCGATCGCTTCACGCGAGGCGGCACGGGTCAGCGTGCCTTCTTCATGGACGGCGACGAACAGTTGCAGAGTGATCAGGTCGAGACGGCGGATCAGGCTTTTTTGCAGCATCGGGTACTCGGCGAAGTCGGCTCAGGCAAAGTCGCAGCATAGCGTTCTTCGCCCGCGTCGTGCCGTGGTCCGG
>NZ_JBFUIC010000155.1:0-10277 GCF_056402075.1 Pseudomonas sp. P4_C3 | reverse complement strand
TCGTAGTGCTGTATGCGCTGACGAATGATGTCGGCGCCTTCGAAAATCATGCTGCCGAGGACTTCGGCGGTCTTGTCGCCGTAGCGCTCTTCGATGACATCGACGTCGCGACTATAAGAGTTGACCAATTGGCCGCCGTTGCGACCACTGGCGCCGAAGCCGACCTTGGCCGCTTCGAGTACGGTCACGCTGTAGCCCGCTTCAGCGAGGAACAGGGCCGAGGACAGGCCGGTGTAGCCGGCGCCGATCACGCAGACGTCGCAGTCCACCGCGCCTTCCAGCACCGGGAAATCGCCGGTGAAGTTGCGGGTGGCGGCGTAGTAGCTGTTTACATGAGTTTGTTTATCAGAGCTTTGTTTCATAGGTTTCTCCGAGGGTCGCCGGCAGCGTGCCGGTGACCGCCGTTTAAAAGGTGTCAGAGCTTGATCCAGGTCGCTTTGAGTTCGGTGTACTTGTCGAACGCGTGCAGCGATTTGTCCCGACCGTTACCCGACTGCTTGAACCCGCCGAACGGCGCGGTCATGTCGCCGCCGTCGTACTGGTTGACCCAGACACTGCCGGCACGCAGGCCACGGGCGAAGGTGTGGGCCTTGCTCAGGTTGCTGGTCCAGACGCCGGCGGCCAGGCCGAAGATGCTGTCGTTGGCAATCGCCAGGGCTTCATCGAAGGTGTCGAAGGTGATGACCGACAGCACCGGGCCGAAGATTTCTTCCCGGGCGATGGTCATGGCGTTGGTCACGCCGTCGAAAATTGCCGGTTCGAGGTACAGGCCACCGGTGTCCTCGAGGGTGCGGCTGCCGCCGGCGATCAGTTGACCGCCCTGCTGCTTGCCGACTTCGATGTAGCGCAATACGTTTTCCAGCTGACGCTGGTCGACCACCGCGCCAACGGTCGTCGCAGGATCGAGTGCGTGGCCCGGTTTCCAGGCTTGCAGGGCTTCCACCAGCAATGGAATGAACTGCTCGCGAATCGAACGCTCCACCAGCAGGCGCGAACCGGCGGTGCAGACTTCGCCCTGGTTGAAAGCAATGGCACCGGCCGCGGCTTGTGCGGCGACGCGCAGATCCGGCGCGTCGGCGAACACCACGTTGGCGCTCTTGCCACCGGCTTCGGCCCAAACGCGTTTCATGTTGCTCTGCCCGGCGTACACCATCAGCTGCTTGGCAATCGCCGTGGAGCCGGTGAAGGCCAGCACGTCGACGTCCATGTGCAACGCCAGCGCCTTGCCCACGGTGTGGCCGTAGCCCGGCAGGACGTTGAACACGCCTTTCGGGATGCCCGCTTCCAGTCCAAGCTGCGCGATGCGGATCGCGGTCAGCGGGGATTTTTCCGAAGGCTTGAGGATGAACGAGTTGCCCATCGCCAGGGCCGGGGCGAATTTCCAGCTGGCCATGATCAGCGGGAAGTTCCACGGCACGATGGCCGCGACCACGCCGGCCGCTTCGCGCGTCACTAGACCAAGCTGATCGTGGGGCGTGGCGGCGACTTCGTCGTAGAGCTTGTCGATGGCCTCGGCGGTCCAGCGGATCGCGTTGGCGGTCGCTGGAATGTCGATGCTCATCGAATCGCTGATCGGCTTGCCCATGTCGAGGGTTTCGAGCAGGGCCAGTTCTTCCTGGTTCGCCAGGATCAGATCAGCGAAGCGGATCAGGATGCGCTTGCGCTCGGCCGGGGCCAGGTTGGCCCACACGCCGGATTCGAAGGTACGGCGTGCGACGGCGACTGCGGCGTTGGCGTCGGCTTCGTCGGTGCTGGCGACGTTCGCCAGGAAGCGACCGTCCACGGGGCTTACGCATTCGAACGTGGCGCCACTGGCGGCCGCGCAGTATTGGCCGTCAATGAATGCGCGACCTTCGATAGAGAGGGACTGGAAGCGTTGCTCCCAGTCGCTGCGAGTGTTTGTCATGGTTGTGACTCGACGCAGGGGAATAAGAATCTGAAAAAAACCGCAATCCCTGTGGGAGCGAGCTTGCTCGCGATAGCGGTGGAACAGTCACTATTAATGTTGAATGTGACGGCCTCATCGCGAGCAAGCTCGCTCCCACAGGGGTTGGCGGCGCACACAGGATTTGTGTGCACCTCCAACGCCATCAAACGGTATGCAAGTACCAGTTGTACTCAAGGTCCGAGATGGAGTTCTCGAACTCGGCCAGCTCGCTTTCCTTGCATGCCACGAACACGTCGATGTACAGCGGGTCGATGTACTTGGCCATGACTTCGCTGTCGTCCAGCTCGCGCAGGGCATCGCGCAGGTTGTTCGGCAGGCTCTGCTCGTTTTGCTCGTAGCTGTTGCCTTCCACCGGGGCGCCCGGTTCGATCTGGTTGGTCAGGCCGTGGTGCACGCCCGCCAATACCGAAGCCATCAGCAGGTACGGGTTGGCATCGGCGCCCGCTACGCGGTGCTCGATGCGCACCGAGTCTGGCGAACCGGTCGGTACACGCACGGCCACGGTGCGGTTGTCGATGCCCCAGCTCGGCGAGTTCGGCACGTAGAACTGTGCGCCGAAACGACGGTACGAGTTGACGTTCGGGCAAAGGAACGCCATCTGCGCCGGCAGGGTCTCGAGCACACCGCCGATCGCGTGACGCAGCGCGGCGTTCTGCTCGGGATCCTCGCTGGCAAAGATGTTGTTGCCTTCTTTATCGAGAATCGAAATGTGCACGTGCAGACCGTTGCCCGCCTGGCCCGGATACGGCTTGGCCATGAAGGTGGTGTCCATCTCATGGTCGTAGGCGATGTTCTTCACCAGACGCTTGAGCAGGACGGCGTAGTCGCAAGCCTTTATAGGGTCAGCCACGTGATGCAGGTTGACTTCGAACTGCGCCGGGGCGCTTTCCTTGACGATGGCGTCGGCCGGGATGCCCTGCTCTTTCGCGCCTTCGAGGATGTCTTGCAGGCAATCGACGTATTCGTCGAGGTCGTCGATCAGGTACACCTGGGTCGACATCGGACGCTTGCCGGACACCGGCGAACGTGGCGATTGCGGACGACCGTTCACATTGTCCTGGTCGATCAGGTAGAACTCCAGTTCGAACGCGGCGCAGATGGTGAGGCCCATGTCGTCGAACTTGCGCACGATATTGGCCAGCACTTCACGCGGGTCGGCGAAGAATGGCTCGCCTTCGAGTTCGTGCATGGTCATCAGCAGTTGCGCAGTCGGGCGCTTCTGCCAGGGTTCGATGCTGAGAGTGCCCGGGATCGGGAAACAGATTCGGTCTGAGTCGCCGATGTCCAGGCCCAGGCCCGTGCTTTCCACCGTAGAACCGTTGATGTCCAGAGCAAACAGTGACGCCGGCAGGTTGATGCCTTTTTCGTAAACCTTATGAAGACTGGTGCGCTCGATGCGCTTGCCGCGCACCACACCGTTCATATCCGCAATCAGAAGGTCGACGTACAAAACCTCAGGATATTTCTTAAGGAATGCGTTTGCTTCGTTGAGTTGAACGGCACGCAGAGGGACCGACATGATGCACCTATTTTTTAGCTGTTAATTATTATGTTCACTACCCTTTCACGAACCCAGTCAACCCGAACGACAAAGTGAAGTCAATAGCGAACACTCAGCCTTTAAGCGTTTATTTTCGGGCCTCAAAGAAGGACGAGAGTGCCAGATGCACCCTCAAACACGCGTAAACCCTGAACATTGGACGCGCAGCGTTTAGAATTTTTTACATGAGAGTTGTTAATTAAAATCAACAAGGCTAAGCTCCAGAAAAGCTCGTTCAAGTGTGAAACTTCGAGGTGATAAAAATGGCACTCAAGCCATTGATCGGCGTTACTGCATGCGTCAAACAGATTGGCCTGCACCCTTACCACATCAGCGGTGACAAGTACTTGCGTGCTGTCAGCGTTGCGGCGCTGGGGCTGCCTGTCGTTATTCCTTCCTTAGGCGACCTGACCGAAATCGATGACCTGCTGCCGCAGCTCGACGGTCTGTTGCTGACCGGCTCGCCGTCGAACGTGGAACCCTTCCACTATCAAGGCCCCGACAGCGCCCCCGGTACGGATCATGATCCGGCGCGGGATGCCACCACCCTTCCCCTGATCCGCGCCGCTATTGCAGCGGGCGTGCCGGTCCTCGGCATCTGCCGTGGTTTCCAGGAAATGAACGTGGCGTTCGGTGGCAGCCTGCATCAGAAAGTCCATGAACTGCCTGGCTTCCTCGACCATCGCGAGGCCGACCATCCGGACCTGGCCGTGCAATACGCACCCGCCCATGGGGTGAATGTGCAGCCCGGCGGTGTGTTCGAAGCGCTGGAGCTGCCTGCGGTGTTCCAGGTCAACTCGATTCACAGCCAGGGCATCGACCGCCTCGCGTCCGGCCTGCGCGCCGAAGCCGTTGCGCCCGATGGCCTGATCGAGGCGATCTCGGTCGAGCACAGCAAGGCCTTCGCCCTCGGCGTGCAATGGCACCCGGAATGGCAAGTGCTGGATAACCCTCCTTACTTGAGTATTTTCCAGGCGTTCGGCGAAGCCTGCCGGCAACGGGCGGCACTGCGTCACTCGCGCTGACGACCTGATACCCACATTCAACGATTAACTGCCCAACGCGAGCGGGCAGGCGCTTGTGCGTGCCCCGCTGGCGAAAACAACACACTGCAATAACAACAAGTACGACCAGGCAGCCAGGATGGCGGCGCCGAATAAGCCCGAGAGGTATGGGTGAGTTCGATCAGCAAACGCAAATCCCTGTGGGAGCGAGCTTGCTCGCGATAGCGGTGTGTCAGGCGACATCAATGTCGATTGTGCCGGCCTCATCGCGAGCAAGCTCGCTCCCACAGGGTCTGTGTTCTGACCGAAGTCCCCGATACGGGTTTGCAATCCACTATTAAGCCGGGCCGTGTTGGCCTGGCGACTGAAACCTGTTGGGAGTTTCACATGGCAAACGCCTCCAGCATCTACAGGAAGGCTCTTGAAGGTCACCAGGCACCGAAAAAGGTGTTGGTGAAAGTCGATCGCGTCACCAAGAAGTTCGACGAAACCACCGCGGTGGACGATGTGTCCCTGGAAATCCACCAGGGTGAAATCTTCGCCCTGCTCGGCGGTTCCGGCTCCGGCAAATCGACCCTGCTGCGCATGCTCGCCGGTTTCGAGCGCCCGACCGAAGGCCGGATTCTGCTCGACGGTGTCGACATCACCGACATGCCGCCGTACGAACGACCGATCAACATGATGTTCCAGTCCTACGCGCTGTTCCCGCACATGACGGTGGCGCAGAACATCGCCTTCGGCCTCAAGCAGGACCGTTTGCCAGCGGCCGAAATCGAAGCCCGCGTGCAGGAAATGCTGCGCCTGGTGCACATGACCCAGTACGCCAAGCGCAAGCCACATCAACTGTCCGGCGGCCAACGTCAGCGCGTGGCCCTGGCCCGTTCCCTGGCCAAGCGTCCGAAACTGCTGCTGCTCGACGAGCCGATGGGCGCACTGGATAAAAAGCTGCGTTCGCAGATGCAGCTTGAGCTTGTCGAGATCATTGAGCGCGTCGGCGTGACCTGCGTGATGGTGACCCACGACCAGGAAGAGGCCATGACCATGGCCGAACGCATCGCGATCATGCACCTGGGCTGGATCGCCCAGATCGGCAGCCCGGTCGACATTTATGAAGCACCGGTCAGCCGCATGGTCTGCGAATTCATCGGCAACGTGAACGCCTTCGACGGCACCGTGGTTGAAGACCTGGAAGGTCACGCGATCATCCACAGCCCGGACCTTGCGCAGAAGATCTACGTCGGCCACGGCGTCAGCACCTCGGTGCAGGACAAGTCGATCACCTACGCGATCCGCCCGGAAAAACTGCTGGTCAGCACCGTCAAGCCCGAGCACCGCTACAACTGGTCCAGCGGCAAGGTGCATGACATCGCCTACCTCGGCGGCCACTCGGTGTTCTACGTCGAGTTGCCTGGCGGCAAGATCGTCCAGTCGTTCATGGCCAACGCCGAACGCCGTGGTGCGCGTCCGACCTGGGACGATCAGGTCTACGTGTGGTGGGAAGACGACAGCGGCGTGGTACTGCGCGCATGAAAACCTTCAATCAGCAATTTCTGAGACTGGTCCCCAGCGGGCGCAAGTTCGTCATCGGGATTCCATTCGTCTGGCTGTTCCTGTTCTTCATGCTGCCGTTCTTTTTGGTGATGAAGATCAGTTTTTCGGAAGCAGCGCTGGCCATTCCGCCCTACTCGGAGATCTACACCTTCGCCGAGCAGAAATTTCAACTGCTGTTGAACCTCGGTAACTACAGCCTGCTGACCCAGGACGAACTGTACATCTCGGCGTACCTCGGCTCGTTGAAAGTAGCGCTGCTCAGCACGATGATGTGCCTGGTGATCGGTTTCCCGATGGCCTACGCGATCACCAAGGCCAGCAAGGAAGCGCAAAACGTCCTGCTGCTGTTGATCATGATGCCGACCTGGACCGCGATCCTGATCCGCGTTTACGCGTGGATGGGCATCCTCAGCAACAACGGTTTGCTCAACGCATTCTTGATGTGGACCGGGCTGACCTCGGCGCCGATCGAGATCCTCAACACCAACACCGCCGTCTACATCGGGGTCGTTTACGCCTACCTGCCGTTCATGGTGTTGCCGCTGTACGCCAACCTGGTGAAGCACGATGGCAGCCTGCTGGAAGCCGCGTCGGATCTGGGCTCGAGCAATTTCAACAACTTCTGGAAAATCACTGTGCCGTTGGCCAAGAACGGGATCATCGCAGGCTGCATGCTGGTGTTCATTCCGGTGGTTGGTGAGTTCGTGATTCCGGAACTGCTGGGCGGCCCGGAAACCCTGATGATCGGCCGTGTGTTGTGGCAAGAGTTCTTCAACAACCGCGACTGGCCGGTGGCGTCTGCCCTGGCGGTGGTGATGCTGTTGATCCTGATTGTGCCGATTCTGCTGTTCAACCGCAGCCAGGCCAAAGAGATGGAGGCACGGGGATGAAACGCTTCGGATTTTCAAAGTTCATGCTGATTTTCGGCCTGTCGTTTATCTACCTGCCGATGCTGATTCTGGTGATTTACTCGTTCAACGCCTCGAAACTGGTGACGGTGTGGGGTGGCTGGTCGATCAAGTGGTACACCGGCTTGCTCGACAACTCGCAACTGATGGGTTCGGTGGTGCGCTCGCTGGAAATCGCCTGCTACACCGCCGTCGCAGCAGTCGCACTAGGGACGTTAGCCGCGTTCGTCCTGACCCGCGTCACCCGTTTCAAGGGTCGCACCCTGTTCGGTGGCCTGGTCACCGCGCCGCTGGTGATGCCTGAGGTGATCACCGGTCTGTCGCTGTTGCTGCTGTTCGTGGCCATGGCGCAGTTGATCGGCTGGCCGCAGGAACGCGGCATCGTCACCATCTGGATCGCCCACACCACGTTTTGTGCGGCCTACGTGGCGGTGGTAGTCTCCGCCCGCCTTCGCGAGCTGGACCTGTCCATCGAAGAAGCGGCTATGGACCTGGGCGCCAAGCCTTTCAAAGTGTTTTTCCTGATTACCATTCCGATGATCGCGCCGTCACTGGCGGCCGGCGGCATGATGTCGTTCGCCCTGTCGCTGGATGACCTGGTGCTGGCGAGCTTCGTGTCCGGTCCGGGTTCCACGACCCTGCCGATGGAAGTGTTCTCGGCGGTGCGCCTTGGGGTTAAGCCCGAGATCAACGCCGTGGCCAGCCTGATCCTGCTGGCGGTATCGATCGTGACGTTTATGGTCTGGTACTTCAGCCGCCGTGCCGAAGCCACCCGCAAGCGCGCGATCCAGGAAGCCATGGACCAGACCGCCAGCGAATCCTGGCAGCAACCTGAAAAGAAAATGGCAGGAGCGACGGCCTAGTGCCGCCCCCCCTGTAGGAGCGAGCTTGCTCGCGATGGACGTAAACGATGACGTGGGCTGTCTGAATTAACGCGACGTCCTTGTGTTTTTCGTCGGAACGCCGCCCGGAGCAAGCTCGCTCCTACAAAGGAGCGCTCACGCCACAAATGTTTGCTATGTGTTTTTGAATAAAAAAGAAATGGAGTTGTACCGATGAAAATGTTTGGCAGGACTCTGCTGACACTGTCCTTATTGGGCGCAATCGCCACTGGCGCCCAGGCCAATGACAAGGTTCTGCGCGTCTATAACTGGTCGGATTACATTGGCCCGGATACCGTCAGGAAGTTCGAGGACGAGACTGGCATCCAGGTGACCTACGATGTCTTCGACAGCAACGAAACCCTTGAAGCGCGCCTGCTGGCGGGCAAATCAGGCTACGACATCGTCGTGCCGTCCAACAGTTTCCTGGCCAAGCAGATCAAGGCCGGCGTCTATCAGGAACTGGACAAGTCGAAGCTTGCGAACTGGAAAAACCTCAACCCGGTGCTGCTGAAAAATGCCTCGGCGAGCGATCCCGATAACGCCCACGCCATTCCGTACATGTGGGGCTCGATCGGCATCGGCTTCAACCCGCAGAAGGTCAAGGAAGTGCTCGGCGCCAACGCCCCGACCAACTCCTGGGATCTGCTGTTCAAACCGGAAAACGCCGAGAAGCTCAAAGCCTGCGGCATCAGCTTCCTCGATTCACCGACTGAAATGATCCCGACCGCCCTGCACTACCTGGGCTACCCGGTGAACGATCAGGACAAACAGCACATCGCCGAAGCCGAGGCGCTGTTCATGAAGATTCGCCCGAACGTGGCGTACTTCCATTCCTCGAAATACATCTCGGACCTGGCCAACGGCAACATCTGCGTGGCCGTCGGTTACTCCGGCGACGTGCTGCAGGCCAAGGCCCGCGCCCAGGAAGCCGGGGACAAGGTGAAGATCGACTACAGCATCCCGAAAGAAGGCGCCGCCAGTTTCTACGACATGCTCGCCATCCCCCGCGATGCCGCCAACGTCGAGAACGCTTACCTGTTCATGAACTTCCTGATGCGCCCCGACGTGATCGCCGACATCACCAACAACATCGGCTACAGCAACGCGAACGCTGCGGCCACGCCGTTGGTGGATGAAGCCATCCGTAACGATCCGGGCTCCTACCCGCCACAAGCGGTGATGGCCACGCTCTATGCCGTGCCGGACCAGCCGATTGCCATCCAGCGGATCATGACCCGTGGCTGGACCAAGGTGAAGTTGGGCCAGTAGTTCACTCAATTGATCTACTGAGTCTGACATTGCCATCGCGAGCAAGCTCGCTCCCACAGGTACCGCATGTACCTTGAAGTTCGCGCTGTCCCTGTGGGAGCGAGCTTGCTCGCGATGAGGCCAGTACATCCAGCACACATTTCAGCTTTACCCATTTCCGTTCACGCAGCGCCTTACCACCGCTGCCTCTCCTGCAGTAGAACGGCCTCACCTGGCTCCCTCGGTTCAGGTGAAGTTTGGCGCCCTCGGGCGCCTTTTTTATGGGCGATCAAAATCAATCAACGGCCATTCGGCCAGCGCCCGATAACGGCCCTTGTGGGATTCGAACAGGGTGAATCGGTCGGCACGCAGGAAGAATTCCGGTGCGGTCGTGGACTCCGGCACCGGCGCCCGATACTGCCGTGCCAGGGTCAGGTGCGGACGATATTCCCTTGGTGCTTCCTCCAGCCCGAACGGCAACATCGCCTGTTCCAGGGCATACACCAGGCGCAGCAATGCCGGGGGCGCCTGCTGCGGCGCGAGCACCAGCGCCCCTGCCCTGCGCCACACGTCCAGCCGATCCAGCACCACCGTCAAGCGCTCGCCCGGTGTACGGATGGACGCCGCAGCGGTGCAGAGCTCGGCGATCTGCGCCACACCCACCGCCCCCAAAAACTTCAGCGTCAGGTGAAAGTTTTCCGTCGGCACCGGCCGTCCGTTGCGCAGTTGCAGCGCACTGCGCCACTGGGCGATCTCCCGGCGCATGGCCGGGGCACAGTTCAGCGCAAAGAACAGGCGTTTGAACGGCTCGCGGGATTCGTCGTTCATGCCGGACACCTCCTGGATAAGACTGCCTGAGTGTACTCAACAGCCGCGTTCCGGCCAGCGCATTTCTGGCGCCGTGGGGCAGGCGCGTTATAGTTCCAGGGGGCGTTCTCAATTAGTTTTCCCGCCGCGCCGGGTCTGCTGTTGTGCAGGGCAAGGCGCGAGAAGCGTGGTTTGGTCATTCCAAATAAGCTTCGAGCAACGCAGCCCTGCACAACAGCAGGCCCGGCCCTTCGGGTTGTGCCTTAAARCGGGCCAGGCTGCGTTGCAGGCCTTGGAAAGGGAACAACCATTYCCAGCGGCCTGCGCCTTGCCTGGCCCGCTTTAAGGCGACAACGCGACGGGAAAACTAATTGAGAACGCCCCCTA
>NZ_JBFUIC010000154.1:0-10281 GCF_056402075.1 Pseudomonas sp. P4_C3 | reverse complement strand
GCTCGAAGCTKATTTGGAATGACCAAACYRCGCTTCTCGCGCCTTGCCCTGCACAACAGCAGGCCCGGCCCTTCGGGTTGTGCCTTAAARCKGGCCAKGCTGCGTTGCAGGCCTTGGAAAGGGAACAACCATTYCCAGCGGCCTACGCCTTGCCTGGCCAGCTTTAAGGCGACAACGCGGTRGGGAAACTAATTGAGAACGCCCCCTAGATGCCGGACAGCAAAACGCCCGGCGTCTGCACGATGCAAAGGCCGGGCGTTGCCGGGTACACGACCGCCGTTATTCGGTGGCATTAGCCCCCGCGAACTTGCTCATCACAAAACCGGCAAACTCCTCGACGGTCATTTTCTGGCCGTTGAAGTCCACCTGATCGTTGGCGTAATGCAAGTTGGTGACGATGTTGTTGCCGTCCAGTTTTGCCAGTTGGCTGCCGACCGCCATGCTGCTGAACATGTCTGCGGTGGCCGTGGCCTGGTCGGCAATCAGCTTGGCATCGGTCTGACCGTCGATTTGCGATTGCACGGTAAGCACATCGACCAGCATGGGCTTGGACACTTGCAGTTTGAAGTCCAGCAGCGCAATCAGCTGCCTGACCAACTGATCGGTCGGCAGATCGATGGCTTGCGGCTTGGTCAGGTCGAGCACCATATTGGCGCGGCTCTCACCGTTGACGGTGTTGAACGACAGGTTTTCCAGGGCCACTTGCGGACCGGCCGCCAGCAGTTTTTCCAGGCTGGACTTGAGCAGTGCTTCTTCGGCTTCGGTCAGTTTCAGCTCCGGTGCCGGCAGCCCGGCCGCCGTCGCTTCCGCTGCCGCCCTTTCATACGGCTGCAGTTTGCTCTGGTAAACCTGCATTAACGACAGGGTGGCCGGAATGTCGAGGTTCTTCAGGCTCATGGCCAGCGCACCGGAACCGATGGTCTTGCCGTTCAGGGACACTTCGCCGACCTTGTAATCGGCACGCCCGGAGGCGTTGCTGCCCGATTCTCCGGTCAGGTTTTTCATCTCGAATTTCTTGAAGTCCAGCACCGACTGCTTGGCGCCAAAGGTCGATTTGCCGCTGGCCAGTTCAAGGACGTTTTCGCCAGTGTAGAAACCGTAGGTACTTTTTGTCAGGTTGCTGGCCAGGGTCAGGCCGTTCAATTCAACCTGCACCGGTGCCTGGTCTTCGGACACGGTGGCCACTTTCAGGCTGTCCATGTAACCGTTGGCCTTGACCTTCTGCGCCTGGGCGCTGGCATCGACGTCCATGCTCAAGCCGGAGAACTTCATGCTCGACTTGTCATCCAGGGCCATTTCCAGCGGCTGCAACTCGAAGGTGCCATTGGTAGCGTTGTCATAGCCGATATTGACCACGCCGGTCAGCGGGGATTTGTCCTTGGCGGCGGCAAACCACTTCTCGGTGGACGGGGTCTTTTCCAGTTCGTAGTGACTGGTCGCCAAGACAGGCAACCACTTCAGCGACATCAGCCGCGAGAACGGCAACGGGCCGTGTTCGATATGATCGACAAACAGCAACTCGACCGGCGCTTCGCCGAACATTTCGCCTTCGCCCTTGAGGCGGTAGTGCGCGGTGCTGCTGAATACATGACGTTCCAGCGATACCAGTTCCAGCGACGCTGTGCCGTTGGAACCGACCATGGCCGCCTGCAATTCCTTGTTGGCATTGGCAATCGAGGTGTTCAACACACCTTCGAGCCTGGTGCCGGTGAACCAGGCTCCGCCTGCGCTGATGGCACCGATTGCGACAACGATTCCCAGTAGCACGCCTGCTGATTTATTCATGTATGACCCGTTCAATGTCCGTTGTTGAAAGTGAGGTCGTCTTCCCTGAACCCATGACGGATTGCAGCTCGACTGTGCTGAAAGTGGAATGCAGGTTAGCACCGGGCGCGACGAACGGCCCAATGATTAAAGGTGAAAGAGTGTTTTGGGGTAGTTCGCACGGTTCAAGATTTTCGGCGGTCATACTATTGCGTTCGCTGGCAAGCCAGCTCCTACAGGGATCACCTTGTACCGTAGGAGCTGGCTTGCCAGCGAAGGCGTCAGTCTTGCCACCACTAAATCAGGAATACTGGACCTCGATCTCATCAAGCTGATGATCGAAGCTTTTGAGCCGCGCAGTCCAGGTGTACACCAGCACTTCGAAGTCGCGGTTGATCACCGCCCCGCCCGTCACTTCCGCACGCGGGTCGCAGACGTCCAGTTGATAACGTTCGCGGGCCATGGCCGTGGCGACATCGGCCAGCTCCCGAGCATTGCTGAGCCAGTGCCGACCGTCGTCAGCCACCTGCCGGTCCAGCGCCAGGCATTGTTTTTTAAGGCTCTCGAGGCTTTTTTCCAGTGGCGTGCCGGTCAATTCGCCCATGACTTCCTGAAACGTGCGCCCCGGTTGCCAGTAACTGCCCCAGAAATAACGGTCGAACACCGTTTCGACACGACGCAATGCCACCTTGGTGTCCCAGATCAGGACCAGGGTCTTGCCTTGTTCGAGTTGTCTTTTCTTGATGCGTTGATTCTGGACCGAGGCCCAGGCCACCACCGCAATGGACATCACGGCAATCAGCGCGACGGCACTGTCGAGGAACGCCAGAGCCTTGTCGATCTGGTGGGCCAGCATGATGCCGTAGAAATAGGTGGCCGACAGCAGCACTAATGCCACGATGGCGCACCAGAAGCCGAGAGCATAAGGGTTTTTCATTCTTGGTTTCCCCCTGACCTGCGCGTGCCTTGTGCGAAGAAAGGGCGCTTTGCACGGGCGCCCGTCCAACACTTCAAAGCATAGCAACGGCCTCAGGGTTTGCCGGAGTTCGACGCTTGCGTTCGTCCGCTTTCCCAGCCGCCGCCCAGCGCAAGGAACAAATCGATCTGGCTTGCGGCAACCTGAGTGTTCGCGGCCGCCAGTTGCGCGGTGACATCGATGTAGGTGCGAGTGGCTTGCAGGTCGGCCAGGAACGAGGCGCGTCCGGCCTGGAAGAAGCGGTGGGTCTGGTCGGCCGCCAGTTTCGCCGATTGCTCGGCGTCCGCCAAGGCATCGCGACGTTGCAATAACGCGGTGTATTGGGCGAGGCCGGTCTGGGTTTCACGAATGGCGTTGAGCACCACCCCATCGAAATGCGCCAGCGTCGCCTGGGTCACCGCCTCGGCCTCGCGGATGCGCGCCCGGGCGCCGTTGGTCGGCACCTTCCAGGTCAGCGACGGGCCGAAGCCCCAGCGGTTGGTAGACGGGTCGCCGAGATCGTCCAGGATACCGACGGTACCGATGGTCGCGCCGATACTGATATTCGGGTACAGCTCACCCGTGGCGACGCCAATACCGGCCGTCGCGGCCGCCAGCCGCCGCTCAGCCTGCCGCACATCCGGGCGACGCTTGAGCAACGCGGCGCCATCGCCCACCGGAATCAATTGCGCGATTTTTGGCAGTTCGTCGCAGGTGGCGGTGCCGGCCGGCAGTTGTTCCACGGGTTTGGCCAGCAACATCGACAAGCGATACAGCCCGGCCTGACGTGAGGCCTCATAACGCGGCATGTCGGCGCGCAGGGATTTGAATTGGGTTTGCGAGCGGGTGACCTGGGTTTCATCGCCACGTCCGGCATCGCGCAGGCGCTGGATCAGCGTGGTGCTCTGGGCTTGCAGATCGAGGGAATGCTGGGCGATTTCCCGCTCTTCATTGGCCGCACACACTTGTGTGTAGGCGCGAACTACATCGGCCACCACGGTGATGCGTGCAGTATCGGCGGCGGCCTGCGTCGCATCGGCATTGGCCTTGGCCGCTTCGATGCCACGTTGCAAAGTGCCGAACAAGTCGAACTGGTACGACGCGCTGATGCCGATATCGCCGATGTTGGCCACCGGTACTTTTTCCGGTATCAGGAAGGCCTGGCCGGACTCCTGCAAGCGCTGGGCACCCATCTGCACGCCGCCGCTCCAGCCGCCCGCCGCTTGCGCCTCATCGACCTGAGCGCGAGACCGCGACAAGCTGGCCGCCGCCACGCGCAAATCAGTGTTGGAGGCCATGGCCTGCTGCACCAACTGGTCGAGTCGCGGGTCCTGATACAAACGCCACCAATCGGCCGGCACCGGCGCGGACACCACCGTTTTGCCGTCGACCGCCAGATCGCCCTGGAAGTCTGGACGATGGACGGCCGCCTCTTCGGGCAAATGATAATCCGGCCCGACCATCTGACACGCCGACAGCAGCAAGCCTAATCCGGCGACTGCCAAACCCGAGGCCTTGCTCATTGCGCCGGCTCCCGTTTCTGATCGTCGATGATCGATACCGTGGCGGTGCGCCCGGCGATCATGCGGAAATCTTCCGGCACGTCATCGAAGGCAATCCGCACCGGAATCCGCTGGGCCAGCCGCACCCAGCTGAAGGCCGGGTTGACGTTGGGCAGCAGGTTGTTGCCGCTGGTGCGGTCGCGATCCTYGATACCGGCGACGATGCTCTCCACATGCCCGCGCAGGCGCGCATTGTCGCCGATCACCCGGATGTCGACGCTCTGGCCGATGTGGATGCCGTTCAGTTTGGTTTCTTCGAAATAGCCATCGATATGGAACGAGTTGCTGTCGACCACCGACAACACCGGACGCCCGGCGCTGACGAACTCCTGGGCCCGTGGCGCGCGGTCGTTGACGTAGCCGTCCACCGGGCTGCGGATCACCGAGCGGTCGAGGTTGAGCTGCGCGCTGTCCACCGCCACCTGGGCTTCCATCAACGCCACCTGGGCGCGGGCCACTTTTGACTGGCTTTCTTCCAGTTGCTCACCCGGCACCAGGTTGCCAAGACCCTTGTTCCGCTTGGCCTCGCGCTGGGCCTGGGCCATGGTTTCTTCGCGGTCGGCGACTGCTGCTTTCGCCTGGCGCAGGGCCAGCTTGAAGCGGTCAGGATCGATGCTGAACAGCACCTGGCCGCGCTTGACCAACTGGTTGTCGCGCACCTCCACTTGCTGGATCAGCCCGGACACGTCCGGCGCTATTTGCACGATGTCGGCACGGATGTGCCCGTCGCGGGTCCAGGGCGCGAACATGTAATACATCACCATGCGCCAGACCACGACAACGGCGAAGCTCACGATCAGCAGGGTCAACACAACGCGACCCAGGGTTAGAAACGGTTTTTTCATGTCATCAGGTATCGACTGAGTGAGTCCACGGCGCCAAGCAGCAAGGCGTAGAGGGCCACGTTGAACAATGCCCGGTGCCAGACCAGACGGTAAAAGTGCAGGCGCGTCAGCACCCCGTGCACCAACAGGTACAACACATACGTAATGCCCATCAGCACCAGCAGCGTGGGCAGGAACACCCCGCTCATATCCAGGTCACCGATCATAAAGGTGCTCCATCAATGCCATGGGGAAGCGGTTCTTCGGGCTCGGCGGCACCAACGAATTCGACGCCGGGCAACAATGCCAGGCGCAGGCCGCTCAGGGCGTGCAGCAAATGCCGACGGGTTTCATCATCGCCGGCACCGCTGAGGGCACGACGCGTGCGGTCGAGGGTCATCAGCAACGGGCTCGGTGCCTGCAAGCGCTCACCGGCCTTGAGACAGGCCTTGAAGTACTCGCCAACCTCGGCCACCACCTGGCGCAGCAGCACCTGCGGCACACCGAGGACCCGCGGCGTATAAGCGAGCAGGTCCAACAGATTCAGCGCCACCCGCACTTCCCGCAGCGCCACGCCGGAGTCCTGGCCGGTCATGGCCAGGCGCGGCAGATGCTGCATCAGCCGATCGAGCATCCGTATGCCCAGAAGCCGATGCTCGGACAACGTCGCCGGCTCGGAGAGGCTGACGATGTCACGCCAGCTGAAACGGGTCAGGCGCTTGGCTGCCAGTTCGGCACCGAACGGCCGGGCGATCAGGGTCCAGATGAATGCGAACAGCAAACCCATGGGGCCGGCCAGATTGGAGTTGGCGAAACTGAGGAAGTCCGCGTCGTAAGCGCCCTGAATGCTGATGAAGGACGAGGTGTTGACCAGGGTCAGCAGCATGCCCAGGTAAAACTGCGGCTTGACCGTCAGGGTGCCGACGCAAATGAAAGGCACGGCAAACGCCAGCACCAGCATCGGAAAGTCATGCAGGTTGGGCAGCACCAGAAACAGATAAAGGCTGGCGAACACCACCGACATCGCCGTCCAGAAAAAGAACCGGTAAATCTGCGGCGCCGGGTCGTCCATCGAGGCAAAGAAGCTGCACGCCACCGCCGCCAGGATCACGGCGCTGCCGCCATCGGTCCAGCCGAGCAGAATCCACAACACCGAAGCGACGATTATCGCGGTGACGGTGGAAGCAGCGGAATAGAACATCAGGCCGCGATCCAGAAAAGGGGATAGCCGTCCCAGCCGCCAGTGCCGATACACCGCGCGCCAGCTGTCCTGGCTTTCGCACTGAATGGCGTATTGCAGGCTGCGGCAGTCTTGCCACAAATCGATCCACTCGCCGAGACGGTAAATGGCGTTGGAGAACAGCAGTTGCTTGCGGTCATCCAGCGCTTCGGGAGCCGGTTGCAGGGCCTCAAGTTGATACTTAAGGGCTTGCCAGCGGACGAGATCGGCATCCTTGTGTTCGAGCCATTCGGTGGTGGCCGTCAGCAATGGCGCGAACTTGTCCACAAGCTCGGGGGTGCGCCGTTCCAGGGCGTAAAGCGCGTCGTCGAGGGCATCGATCACTGGCAACAGGTGAATCATCCGTCCGCGCAATTCCTTGGTATTGCGCACTGTCTGCGGACGCGAGCCTTCGTGGGGCAACTGACCGATCATCAACTCCAGGGAGTTGAACGTGGCGACCATCGATGCCCGCAACGCGCTGACTTCTTCAGGCTGCACGTTGCGGCTGAGGAAGCGCAGGCTGTAGGTCGAGGCATCGGCAAACCATTTGCTCACCGAATCATTGAACACCGGCGCCAGGCGCCGGGGCCAGAACATCGCACCGACCACCGCCGCCACAGCGATGCCGAGAAAGATTTCTTCGGTCCGCGCTTCGGCCACGTCCCACACCCCCAGCGGGTTATTCACCACCGGCAGGGCGATCAACGGCAAGGTGTAACCGGCGAGCATCAACGCGTAGTTGTTGGCCGTGCGCAAATGCAGGGACAGAAACAGCAGCGTCCCGGTCCACAGCGCAATCACCACCACCAGCACGTAGGGGCTCTGCACGAACATTGGCACAAACAGAACCGCCGCCGCAGCGCCGATAAAGGTGCCAACCGCCCGGTACAACGCCTTGGAACTGGTAGGGCCGAGAAACGGACTGGAAACGATGTACACCGTGGCCATCGCCCAGTACGGACGCGGCATTTGCATGAGCAGGGCGATGTACAGCGCGATCATCGATGCGGCGAAAGTGCGGACTCCGTAGAACCAGTCCCGCGCCGTGGGCATGCCAGAGAAAAATCCGTTCAAGAGTTGGCCACCGATGGCGGCGTGGCCGCTTCAAAAGCTCTCAGTACCCGCAGCGTAGCTTCCAGATCACTCGGGGCAATGCCTTCGAGTACTTCGTGGCGCAAGCGCACCAGTTCCACTTCGACCGCCTGCACCAGCTCCCGACCGGTTTCGGTCAGGCTCAGGCATTTGGCGCGGCGATCCTGTGCATCTTCGGTGCGGCAAACGTAGCCGCCATGACACAACTGATCGAGCAAGCGTACCAGCGACGGRCTCTCCATCCCTGCTGCCTGGGCCACCGTCACCTGGCGCACACCCTCGCCCAGACGCCCGATCATCAACAGCGGGACGGCGCAGGCTTCGGAGATTCCATAGTTGGCCAGCGTGGTCTGGCAGATTTTGCGCCAATGCCTGGCGGCCACCACCATGGCGCTGCTGATGTTCATCTGGAGAACGTCGAGGTTATTCGGCACGAGGGAAAACACACACTGTTAGTTTGCTAACTATCAATATGGCATTGGAGAGGATTTTCCGTCAAGTTTTGAAACAAATTCGCTTCCATCCGTCGCGAAGCCATAGGGGGTGAACCAGCCACCGTACTGAAGATGTATATACTTTGTCAGTAAGACAACCGAGAAGGCAGCCATGTCGAAACCAGCCGTTTTTACAATGAAACTTGAGTCTGAATTGCGTGAACAGTTCATGGCAGAGGCAGAAGCCGCTCATCGCCCCGCCTCGCAAATCGTTCGGGAAATGATGCGTCAGTTTGTTCAAACGCAGCGGGAGGCTCGCGAGTACGAAGCATTCCTGCAGCGCAAGGTCGACACCGCACGCGCTTCGATGCGCGCCGGCGACGGGCTGACAAATGAGGAAATCGAGGCAGAGTTCGCTGCCAGGCGCAGGCGGGCCGAGCTACAGGAATGAAAATAATATGGACGAAAGAAGCAGCACAGGACCGTGCAGACATTTGGGATTACCTGCATGCCGTTAACCCGAAAGCAGCCATCGACATGGACTACCGGTTCAGCGATGCGCTATCCCGGCTTGCCCAATACCCGGAAAGCGGCCCTGCCGGGATCATTTCAGGCACTCGCGAGCTGATCCCATATCAGAGTTACCGCATTGTTTATGAACAGGGACTGGACGCCATCTGGATACTCGCCTTGGTCCATACCTCCCGACAGTGGCCGCCCGGACGATGACGATTCACACCCCCCGCCCCTTCCTCAACAGCACATCCAGCTGATCCACCACTTCGGCCCAATCCGCGTCATCGAGTATCTCTTCACGCAGAAGGTCCGCCTGGCTCGGGCTCCAGAAAAATGCATCCGCAAGGTGCAGCTCCGGTTTGAGCGGTGAATGGGTGGCGATGAATTTATCAATGCTTTCGGCATCGTCCGGCAGGCCAAGTTGCTTGAACAGGGATGGAAGGTTGTGGGTCGGGTTTTCCATGACGAACTCCTGATGACCAATTTAGGGACCGCTGCGCGGTCATCGTCGGAACGCCGCCCGGAGCAAGCTCGCTCCCACAGGAAAATGCGTTCCCCCTGTGGGAGCGAGCTTGCTCGCGATGACGGCAGCATTGACGAAACAAAACTCAATGACTCAACTCCCGCACCTCGGCATGCGGCACCATTTTCAGAAACTCTGGCATGTCCATGCGCACCAGATTGACGTGGTTGCCGGCCTCCAGATAGATGTCTTTCTGCCGGGTCAGCATCGGATCGATCACCACCTCCAACCCATAGGACTCACCCAGCGCCGGTACGGCACCGCGTTCGCAATCATCGAAAAGGTGCGCCAGGTTGCTTTCGCGGGAAACCTGCCACTCACCGCTGCTGCGGACTTTGCTCAGGTCCAGGTGACGGCTGGCGGGCAGCACGGCCA
Organism: Pseudomonas sp. P4_C3; assembly: GCF_056402075.1. Lineage (NCBI taxonomy): Bacteria > Pseudomonadati > Pseudomonadota > Gammaproteobacteria > Pseudomonadales > Pseudomonadaceae > Pseudomonas > Pseudomonas sp. P4_C3. The sequence goes on along the minus strand of NZ_JBFUIC010000154.1, from coordinate 1,014 downwards.
TCAGGTAATGCCCATGGTGATCGTCGAGGATCACCGATTTGGCCACCCGTTCGGCAGGAATACCTGCGACCCGTGCCGTTTCGAGGCTGCTGGCCGAGTGTGGGTGGCTGACGATGTCATACTCGCATTGAGCCTTTTCCAGGCTTCGCTGCACGGTTCTTGCCATACGCATGATGCACCTCGGTGTCCGCCATGACCGCCGGCGGACGATGGTTAAAGTTTTGCTTGCGTAGTAAAAGTCTAGGCCCGTCCGCGCGATCCGGCGGGAAATCCGCCCATCGGATGTCGACGGCAGTTGAGCAAAATTCATACCGGCCAAGGCTCAACTAAACTGTATGCAGAGCCACTCCACGACTCTCCCGGAGGGTCAAGTGAACACGCGTTGGTGTGCAGTTGCGTTGCTGTTGGCGTTGAGCGGATCGGCCTGCGCCGCCGACACGGTTGTGTTGCTGGTGCCCAACCCCATCGGGATCTGGCTGATCACCTTCGGCCTCGCGTTTCTGATCGCCGAGGCTGCCTTGCCCAATTACGGTGTGATCGGCCTGGGCGGCATCGTGATGTTCGTGATCGGCGCGGTGATCCTGACCAATACCGATGTGCCCGAGCCGCTAATGATCGGCCTGGGACTGGTCAGCGCGCTGTTGCTGATCTACCTGGTGTTTCACGCCCTGAAGACCCGACCGCGCCACACCGTCAGCGGTGATGCCGGGCTGGTCGGCAGCGAAACGCCGGTCACGTCAGTGCAGCTCGGCAACGCCTATGGCGGCTGGGTTCATCTGCAAGGAGAACGATGGCAAGTGCTCAGCGCGACGCCACTGCAACCCGGACAACGGGTACGGGTGGTGGGGCGCAAGGGTTTGCTGCTGCAAGTGGCCGCGGCTGACGCGGCGTCGGGCGGAGAATAGTCATGGGTTTGCAATTGGGTCTTGTCGCGCTGCTGCTATTGCTCATCGCACTGGCGGGGGCGACGTTTCGCATCCTGCGCGAGTACGAGCGCGGCGTAGTGTTCCAGCT
>NZ_JBFUIC010000153.1:0-10306 GCF_056402075.1 Pseudomonas sp. P4_C3 | reverse complement strand
CTTTTGATCTTCAACATTATTGGAATCGCCAAAAGATCGCAGCCTGCGGCAGCTCCTACGAAATCAATGCATCTCGGTAAAAGCCAGCTTCACGCCAATCGCAATCAGCACCGCGCCCATGGTCCGGTCGAACCAGTGACCCATGCGCGCAAAACCGGCGCGCACGCGCTGCTGGCTGAACAGCATCGCCACCAGGCAGAACCAGGTTGCCGTCGCCACCGCCAGGTAAACCCCGTAACCGGCCTGCACGGCAAGTGGCGTTTGCGGATTGATGACCACGGTGAACAGCGAGAGGAAGAACAGCGTGGCTTTCGGGTTGAGACCGTTGGTGACGAAACCTGAGGTGAAGGCACCCCGGGGCGTGCGCTCGCCGGCTTCCTTGTGCAGATCATCCGCCACAGGCTTGGCCGGTTGCGCGCGCAGTGCCTTGTAACCGATGTACAGCAGGTAAGCGGCGGCGGCCCATTTCAAGGCATTGAACAGCACGATCGACTGGGACACGATCAGGCCGATACCCAACAGCGAATAACCCACGTGCAGGAAAATCGCCGTCCCCACACCCAGCGCGGTCCAGGTGCCCGCGCGGCGACCGTGGGTAACACTCTCACGCACCACCACGGCAAAGTCCGGGCCGGGGCTGGCCACGGCCAGCAGGTGAATCAGGGCAACGGTCAAGAACTCTGTCCAGTACATGGGGGCTCCTTCAGGCCAAGCGTAATGATTTATTTCATCTGGTAGGCTCGGCAGATTACGCCTTCAGTTTATTGCACAAAAGGTACAGTTGATGACGAACACTCGCCGCGCCGTTTTTCTCGACCATCCGTCCCTGGACCTCGGCGACCTTGACCTCAATCCGCTGCGCAGTTGTTTCAGCGTATTGCAGCTGTTCGCCCAGACCTTGCCCGATCAAGTCATCGAACACCTCAAGGGCGCAACCGTTGCCATCAGCAACAAAATTGTCATCGATGCCGCCGCCATGGCCGCCAGCCCTGATCTCAAGCTGATCCTGATCACCGCCACCGGCACCAACAATGTCGACCTCGCCGCCGCCCGCGCCCACGGCATCACCGTGTGCAACTGCCAGGGTTACGGCACACCGTCGGTGGCGCAGCACACGATCATGCTGCTGCTCAACCTGGCCACGCGTCTGGCCGATTATCAAAAAGCCGTCGGCGCAGGCCGCTGGCAGCAGGCCAAACAGTTCTGTTTGCTGGATTACCCGATTGTCGAACTCGAAAGCAAAACCCTTGGACTGCTGGGCCACGGCGAATTGGGCGGCGCAGTCGCACGGCTGGCCGAAGCCTTCGGCATGCGCGTTCTGCTGGGGCAAATTCCCGGACGCCCCGCCCGGCCGGACCGCTTGCCGTTGGATGAACTGTTGCCACAGGTCGATGCCCTGACCTTGCACTGCCCACTCAACGAACATACCCGCCACTTCATCGGTGCCCGTGAACTGGCCTCGATGAAGCCCGGTGCATTTGTGGTCAACACCGCACGCGGTGGTCTGATCGACGAACAGGCACTGGCCGACGCCCTGCGCAACGGGCATCTGGGTGGCGCCGCCACGGACGTGCTGAGCGTCGAGCCACCCATTAATGGCAATCCGCTGCTGGCCCACGATATTCCGCGCCTGATCGTCACCCCGCACAACGCCTGGGGCAGCCGCGAAGCGCGCCAGCGAATCGTTGGCCAAGTGACCGAAAACGCACTGGGATACTTCAGCGGTAAGGCGCTGCGGGTCGTCAGTTGATAAACTGCGGCACTTTTTTTCACGGGAGCAGTTATGGATCCGCGCAGTGAAGTACTGCTTCGTCAGGCCGAGTTATTCCAGGGGTCGGTGTTGCTGGCCGGTTTGCCCGCCGACGACTTGCTGGGCCGTCTGCCCGACGCTCACGGCTGGTGCTGGCACGCCGGCGATCAGGCCGCGCTGGACGCCCGCTTTGCCGAGCGCAGCCATTTTGGTGTGAATGCGCCTGAGCGCGCGTTCGATACCGCCGTGGTGTTTTTGCCCAAGGCCAAGGACCTGACCGACTACATCCTCAACGTCCTCGCCTCGCGGCTGGCCGGCCGCGAGCTGTATTTGGTCGGCGAGAAAAAAAGCGGCATCGAGGGTGCCGCCAAACAACTCAACCCGTTCGGCAAGCCACGCAAGCTCGACAGCGCGCGGCACTGCCAGCTCTGGCTGGTCACCGTGGCCAACGCGCCTGAAGCCAAACCGCTGGAAAGCCTGGCGCAGACCTATGAACTGCCACTGGCCGAAGGCCCGTTGAAAGTCATCAGCCTGCCGGGTGTGTTCAGCCACGGTCGTCTGGATCGCGGCAGCGCGCTGCTGCTGGAGCATCTGGACAAACTGCCCAGCGGTCACTTGCTCGATTTCGGTTGCGGCGCAGGGGTTCTGGGCGCGGCGGTGAAACGTCGTTACCCGCACAACCAGGTCACATTGCTGGATGTGGATGCCTTTGCCGCTGCCAGCAGTCGCCTGACCCTGGCGGCCAATGGTCTGGAAGCCGAGGTGATTACCGGTGACGGCATCGATGCCGCCCCCATGGGCTTGAATGCGATCCTCAGTAATCCGCCGTTCCATGTCGGCGTCCATACCGATTACTTCGCAACTGAGAACTTGCTGCGAAAAGCAGCCAAACACCTGAAAAACGGTGGCGAACTGCGCTTGGTGGCGAACAGCTTCCTGAAGTACCAGCCACTGATCGAAGAGCACCTGGGCACCTGCACGATCAAGGCAGAAGGCCAGGGTTTTCGCATCTACCGGGCCAAACGCAGCTAAGGCTTTTTTTGAAAAAGAAGGCTTGCCGAATGGATTTTGCCTAGGCAGAATCCGCTCCGTCCTAGGGGAGTAGTCTCCCACGAGCGCCACGCTCGTCCGGCATGCGTCAACATACTTGGTCAAAAGATCATGGCGCATGCGACCCAAGCATCCACATCAGATGGATCGCAGGGTTTGACAAGACCTATGACACGAACACCTTACCCGGGGCGGGAAGGCTGTACGTGTCATAGCCGTGTCGACCCGCCCCTTAGGAAAACCCCTGATGCTGGATTCACTACTCGTACCTACCGCAATCGTTGCCTTGGCCGAAATCGGCGACAAGACGCAACTGCTCGCGCTCATTCTCGCTGCCCGCTTCCGCAAGCCCTGGCCGATCATCGCCGGCATCGTCGCCGCGACCCTGGCCAACCACGCTGCAGCCGGTGCGATAGGCGCCTGGGTCGGCAGTTTCTTCTCGGATACGATGCTGCACTGGATCCTCGCCGCGAGCTTCGCCGCGACCGCACTGTGGACCCTGGTCCCGGACAAGATGGATGACGACGAAGCCAGCACCGCCCGCAAGTTCGGGCCATTCCTGACTACGCTGATCGCGTTCTTCCTGGCGGAAATCGGCGACAAGACTCAGATCGCTACCGTGATGCTCGCGGCCCAGTATCCAGAGCTTTGGCTGGTGATCATCGGCACCACCCTTGGCATGCTGATTGCCAACGTACCGGTGGTACTGGCGGGCAACTTTGCCGCAGACAAATTGCCCTTGACCCTGATCCGTCGACTGGCGGCGTCGGCGTTCTTCATCCTGGCGATTGTCGCGGTGTACAAGGCGATGCAGAGTAGCGGGTGGGTTTGACGGTTTAGGTCGATAGACCGAGTTATCGTTCATCGTCGGAACGCCGCCCGGAGCAAGCTCGCTCCCACAGGGTTCGGCGTCGAGCACAAAACCAATGTGGGAGCGAGCTTGCTCGCGATGGCGGTAGCGGCCTCACCGCATAGACATCAGGACTTCTTGGCCTGCTCATACAAAGGCATGACTTTCGGAATCGCCGCCTGCAACGCCGCAATACGACTCGACGACGCCGGGTGAGTACTCATGAACTCCGGTGGCGCACCTTCCGAGACCTTGCTCATCTTGTTCCACAGGGTGATTGCGGCATTCGGGTTGTAGCCAGCACGGGCCGCCAGTTCCAGGCCGATCAGGTCCGCTTCGTTTTCATTGGCGCGGCTGTTAGGCAAGGTCATGCCGTAGTTGGCCACGGTATCGGCCAGGGCCATGGTGTCCTGCCCCAACCCCAACAAGGCACCGGCGCCCTGCTTCGCCATTTCGATGCCGTAAGCCTTGGACATCGCTTCACGACCGTGCTCGCGCAAGGCGTGGGCGATTTCATGGCCCATGATCGCGGCGATTTCATCGTCGGTCAGGTGCAGGCTGTCGATCAGCCCGGTGTAAAAGATGATCTTGCCGCCAGGACCGCAGTTGGCGTTGAGTTCATCGCTCTTGATCAGGTTGACTTCCCACTTCCATTGGGCCGCGTCCGGACGGAAGTTCGGTGCCTGGGCAATCAGCCGGTCGGCAATCGCCTGAACCCGCCGGGCTTCATTGCTGGTCTTGTCCAGCACACCTTTGCTGGACGCTTCGCCCACTGTCTTCTGATAGGACTGGGCGTACATCTGGTCGACCTCTTGCGAGGACAACATGCTGAACATGTACTGCTTGCGCTCAATGCCCACGGCACCGCCGCTGGTGGTATTGACCGACTGACAACCGGTGAGCAGCAGCGCTGCGCTCAGTGCACTGACAACCAAAATCTTGTTCATCAAAAAATTCCCTGAAAACATGCCGCGTATCCTAGGCGTGGAAATGTGTCGACGCCAGATACAATGGACGTAAGACGCACAATTCGGACAAAGCTCTCATCGCCGTAGAAAACAATTCACATACGCCGACAACCCGCAGTCCATCCCGCCGCGCATTGATTCAATTACGACATCCAACACCCGAAAACAGTCATTTCAACTGCCCGCGCTCATGCCCGCCCGACACCCTGCCGATACACCTGGGCAGACGTCCTTTCGCGTGCGGAGCCACCATGAAATTCAAATCGATCCAGTTTTCCGTGGCGGCCCTTGCCGGCGCCATTGTCCTTAGTGTCGTGGTAGCGCTGGTGGTGTACGCGCTGTTTTCCGGCGCCCGGACGCAAGACATGGTCCAGGAACGGACCCAGGCACAATTCGAGCAAGTCATCGAACAACGCCTGACGTCCCTGGCGCAAACCCAGGTCAGCCAGATCCAGCGTGAACTCGAAGCACCGCTGCTGATTGCCGGCGCACTGGTGCGGGTCAACGCCCTGATTGGCACACCGGGTGCCAATGGCCAGCCTGCGCTGAGCCTCAGCCGCGAGCAATTGATCGGCCTGATCAAGGAAAACGTAGTCAAGAACCCGAAAATCCTCGGCACCTATATCGGTTGGGAGAAAGACGCACTGGATCACAACGATGCGGCCTACGTCGGCACCCAGGTAGTCGGCATCGACGCCGCCAACGGGCGCTTCCTGCCCTGGTGGTTCCGCAACGACGATGGCACCCTGGGCCTGGACAAACTGGTGGACGTCGACGACCAGAAAACCCTGTCCACCGGCGTGCGCGCCAGCGAGTACTACCTGTGCTCAAAAGAAACCAAAAAATCCTGCGTGATCGATCCGGCGCCTTATAAGGTGGGCGACAAAATCGTCATGCTCGCCTCCTTTATTGAACCGATCATGCTCAACGGTGCCTTCCAGGGCATCGTCGGCGCTGACCTGTCGGTGAACTTCATCCAGGAAATGCTCCTGGGCGCCAACCAGAAACTCTACAGCGGCGCCGGGGAAATGGCCCTGATCGGCGGCAATGGCCGGATCGTTGCTTACACCAAGGATCCGAGCAAATTCGGCGAGAAGGTCAGCGACATCCTCGACAGCAAGCAGATCGCCAACATGGCCAATCTCAAGCGCGGCGAAGTCACCTATTCCGTCGACAAGACCCAAGGCCGGATCGAGTTGTACCTGCCGTTCGGCATCGGCCAGACTGACGCCCGCTGGACCTTGATGCTGCAGCTGCCGCTCAATGCGGTCATGGCCGACCTGCAAAAACTCCAGGCCGACCTGAACGCACAGCGCAAATCCGACACCTTCGGCATGGCGATGGTCGGTCTGGTGATTGCCGGTATCGGTTTGCTGGTGATCTGGCTGGTGGGCCACGGCATCGCCCGTCCGCTCAAGCAGATGGTGGCCATGCTCGACGATATCGCCCAGGGCGAAGGTGACCTGACCCGGCGCCTGACCAGCGACCGCACCGATGAACTGGGTTCGATCGCCAAAGGTTTCAACACGTTCCTGGCCAAGTTGCAGGCGATGATCACCCAGGTGGTGACGTCGGTGCAGAGCGTCAGCGATTCGTCGGAACACACCGCCGACATCGCCATCCGCACCAACACCGGTGTACATAAACAAATGGCCGAGATCGATCAGGTGGCCACCGCCGTGCAGGAAATGACAGCCACCGCCCAGKACGTGGCGCGCAATGCGACCAAGGCCGCACAGGCCGCCAGCCATGCCGATCAGGCCGCCAGCCAGGGCATGCAGATCGTGCGCGACACCTCGAACTCGATTGGCGCCCTCGCCGTGGAAATCGGCCGCGCCGTGGGCGTGGTGCAAACCCTGGCCAAGGACAGCGAAAACATCAACGCCATCCTCACCGCCATTCGCGGGATCGCCGAGCAGACCAACCTGCTGGCCCTGAACGCAGCCATCGAAGCCGCCCGCGCCGGTGAACAGGGCCGAGGTTTTGCGGTAGTGGCCGACGAGGTGCGCAACCTGGCGCAGAAGACGCAAAAGGCCACCGAAGAAATCCAGACCATGATCCAGCAACTGCAGCAAGGCACGCGGGATGTGGTGCGGGTCATGGAAGACAGCCAGAACCGTACGGACGAAAGCGTACAGCACGCGGCCAAGGCCGCCGAAGCACTGGAAACCATCACTCAGGCGGTGTCGGTGATCAACGACATGAATACCCAGATCGCCAGCGCGGCCGAAGAGCAAAGTGCGGTGGCGGACGACATCAACCGCAACGTGATCAACATCGGCCAGGTGGCCAATGAAGTGGCCGGCGGCGCCGATGAGTCGAGCGCGGCCAGTGCGGATTTGACCAAGCTGGCCGAGCAGCAGCGGCGGTTGATCAATCAGTTCAGGGTCTGATCCGAAGGCCCCATCGCGAGCAAGCTCGCGATGGGGCCGGTTCAGCCACCCAATAGCTCAACCCGGAGTGAGGCACTCCGGTCCATTGAGCTTCGGATCATTCACCATGTTGGCCAGGACCCGTTCGCGCAATGCGGCAGGCTCACTGGCCAGCAATCCTTGCAAGACATGCAACGGCGTCTCGGGATCCAGCCACGCGGCCTGACCCGCCTCATCCAGAATCAACGGCCGCCGCTGGCTTGCCGCCGGTTGGGTAATCACGGCGGTACTCAGCCAAACCTGCTCTTGCACCGGATACGCCTCCCAGATCGCCGCAAAAAATAATGACGAGCCCTCCCCCGGTGTCAGCCAGTACGGGCGCTTGCGCGTTGTGCCGCGCCATTCGTAGAAACCATTGGCCGGCAACAGGCAGCGGCGCTCGCGCAAAGCCTGGCGAAACATTGGCTGTTCGGCAACGGTTTCGGCGCGGGCATGGGCCGGGGTGCGGGACAGATCGGTCAGCCAGGGTGGCGTCAGCCCCCAGCGGGCACGGGCCAGCGTGCGCTGGCCGTCAGGCCCGGCCCGCAGCATCAACACCGAATCATTGGGGGAAATGTTCCACTGCGCCTGCTGGTCGGCGGGAAAACCGGGCAGCGCCGCGAAGGCGGGGTTCCAGCGAAACAGGGCATAACGTCCACACATGGGGCAATACGGCTCTTGATCAAACGAACGCCAGCCTAACAGACCAGCGTGCCGGGAAAGCTGTCCGGTTCATCGCCGGACAGCGGCAGCGCGGCATTGTACGCGGTGATCAGCTCGCGGGCGTATTCGGCCTGATCGTTCTCGACCGACAACCCGAGCAGGCCATAGATCGGCAACTCCCCGGAGCCGCCGAGCAAATCACGGCCCACCAGATACGCCTCGATGCCCTCGCTGGCGAGCATGCCTTGCAGCAATTCGCCYTCCATCAGGTTCTCCGGATCGTAGATGCGTTGCATACATGCCCCTCAGTCGTTTTCACTGAACACTTCGAGATGCCATTCCTCTTCATGAACCTGCAACACGAAGGTTATCGGCCGGCAGCACACCTGACAGTCTTCAATATACGTCTGATCCCCGCCGGACAGATCCAGGGTGGTCTCGACTTCCTCACCACAATACGGACATTCATATTGCGCAGTTTCCAGCATCGCGGTCTCCCAGGTGACTTGTGCGTATAATCGCCGGTCTATTTGCAGGGCTATTTTTGTCTGGCTACTTTTTCAGACCGTGCCCCGCCGGTTTTCGATCAGAACCTTTACTTACCCTAGCCGTTTCTAACAAGAGAGCATGATGGGCGAATTCGATGCCATCCGACCTTACGACGACAGTGAAGTCCCGGCAGTGCTGGCACGACTGCTCGGCGACAAGGCGTTTCTAGATATCCTCACCCACTTCCGCTTCCCGCGTTTCGCCGGCGCTTTAGGCTGGGCACTCAAACCTCTTATAGCCCATCGGTTGCGCCGTGAGTTTGCCGGCATTACCTCCGTGGCCACGTTACAGGACAAAGTCGAGGTTTACGTCGACCACACCATCGAGCGCGCCACCGACGGTGTCACTTATACCGGGGTGGAGCAATTCAAGTCCGGCAATGCCTACCTGTTTATCGCCAACCACCGCGATATCGTGATGGACCCGGCCTTCGTCAACTATGCCGTGTACCACGCCGGCCTGCCGACCCCGCGCATCGCCATTGGCGACAACCTGCTGCAAAAGCCTTTCGTCAGCGACCTGATGCGCCTGAACAAGAGCTTCATCGTGCACCGCTCGATCAGCGGTCGCCGGGAGAAAATGGCGGCCTATCAATTGCTGTCGGCGTACATCAACCATTCGATCCGCAACGATTGCGCCTCGATCTGGATTGCCCAGGCCGAGGGCCGCGCCAAGGACGGTGACGACCGTACCGAATCGGCGATCCTCAAGATGTTCCACATGAGTCGCAAGGACGAGCCGTTCGGCGAGGTCATCCAGTCGCTGAACCTGACCCCGGTGTCGATCAGCTACGAATACGACCCCTGCGATCAGGCCAAGGCCCGCGAGCTTTACATCCGCGCCACCACCGGCAGCTACACCAAGGTGCCCGGCGAGGATGACGTAAGCATTGCCAAGGGCATCACCGGCTACAAGGGTCGGGTGCATGTGAACTTTGCCGCGCCGATCAGCGAACTGTTCGAAGACACCAAGCAGTTGGCGGTCGAGATGGACAAGCAAATCCTCAGCGGCTATCGCTTGTTCCCGGTGCACTACCTGGCGTACGCACAGTGGAAAGACGCCGATACGCAGTTGCAGGTGCCAAAAGCCGCCGAAGTGTTCCCGGCCGAGGAACTCGCCAAGGCCCAGGAAGAATGGCAACGCCGCCTGGACGCCTGCCCTGAAGAGCATCGTCCGTTCCTGGTGCTGCAATATGCGACGCCGGTGCGCAATCAGTACCGGGTGAAGGCAGGGTTGCCGCTGTAAGCGGTTTCGGCCAGATACAAAAAACGGCGCTTGCGAGCGCCGTTTTTTTTTGCAAGATCTTTGGCTTCAATAAAGCTCTAGACCTGAGTACTGACCCAGGAAACCAGCAGCGCCATCCCCATGCAGGCAAAACCGAAGATGTAGAAAAACCGGTTCTTGCGCAAGGTCGCCCAGTCCAGCGCGGGCTCTACATTGGAGCTGCTCTGCCGCTGCACCTGCAAACTGGCCATCGCGCGCAGTTCGCGGCGACGGGTGGCGTGCAGCAGCCAGCCGCCCGGGAAGGCAAAGAGCAAGGCCAGCAGATTGATCAATTTGGCGGGATGGGCGGTAAACAGCGTCATCAAGTGCAGCGACATCACAAACCTCAAGTCAAACAGGTGGCAGGTGCCGGACCGGCGACCGCGGCGCGGATTCTACCGAAAGCCTGCGCGCCTGCCCTCTGTTTCCGACAAATAACGAAGTAATTGATCAATGGCTGTCCTGCGTCACGGCTTCGTCATCTGTATCGGCGACCATGCGCGCCTCGAAACCGACAGGGACTACGTCATGCTCCACGCCGAAAACCAGGATCGTCTTTACCTCATCAGCCCCAGCGACGAACAGCAAGCCCTCGTCGGCAGCCTCGCTTTCAACGTTCAGGATCGCCATTGGCTGGTGTATTGCGCCTTGGGCGGGCATCAACATGCGGATTTGCCGGAAACGGATTTGCTGACGGGTGTGAGTGTGCTGGATTTTTACTCGCAAGCGGCCTGACACCCCCGATCTCCTGTGGGAGCGAGCCTGCTCGCGATGGACTTGAAGACACCGCGGGGTATCAGAT
>NZ_JBFUIC010000152.1:0-10416 GCF_056402075.1 Pseudomonas sp. P4_C3 | reverse complement strand
GGCCTGCTCAGCTCCAACGTGGTCGAGAGCGGGGCCTTTGTTGATGCCACCGGTTGCGGCCGGCCCGATGTGCAATTTCACGTGGTGCCCGCGCTGGTCGGTGACATCGACCGGTTGCCCCCCAGTGGCCACGGTATTTCGATAAACCCTTGTGCCTTGCGGCCACGCTCGCGCGGCCAACTGCGCCTCAAAAGTGCTGACCCGATGCAGGAAGTGTCACTCAAGGCTAATTATCTGAGTGATGAGCACGACCTTAGTACCATGGTCGCTGGAGTGAAGTTTGCTCGACGCATCCTGCGTGCACCATCGCTGGCCTGCGTGGTGGAAAACATGCTGTTGCTTCCTGATCACGACGACATTCCAGATCATGTGCTGGAGGACTACGTGCGCAGTGTTGCAAAAACCGTTTTCCATCCTGCGGGAACCTGTCGCATGGGGACGGATGCCAACGCAGTGGTCGGGCCCGATTTGCGGGTGCATGGCGTGCAGGGGCTGCGCGTCGCCGACGCGTCGATCATGCCGACCATCGTCAGCGGCAATACAAATGCGCCCTGCATCATGATCGGTGAACGGTGTGCCGATTTCATTTTGGGGAGCGCTGCGTAGTCCGTTCAAACCTGCGCCTTATGCGCACCTCTTCGCATGCACAACAATTACAAGAGTACAGCGATGAACCTCATATCCCGCGGCACCTTCGACAATGAACAGGACAGCCTGCTCTACAACCGTATTGCCTGGCGTCTATTGCCGTTTCTTTTCGTTTTATATGTGGTCGCCTTTCTGGATCGCGTGAACGTTGGCTTTGCCAAGCTTCAGATGTCGGCCGATATCGGTTTGAGCGATCTTGCGTTCGGTTTCGGCGCCGGGGTTTTCTTCATCGGCTACTGCCTCTGCGAGATCCCCAGCAATATGATCCTGCAGCGCGTAGGGGCGAGGTTCTGGATCACCCGGATCATGATCACCTGGGGATTGCTGTCGATCTCAATGATGTTCGTCAAAACGCCAACTGCCTTCTATATCCTGCGCTTTCTGTTGGGCATGGCAGAGGCCGGTTTTTATCCTGGGGTCGTGCTGTACATGACCTACTGGTTTCCTTCCTACGCGCGGTCCCAAGGCATGGCCTGGTTCAATCTGGGCATTGCGATGGCCGGCGTTCTGGGCAGTCCGCTCTCCGGCTGGATCATGCAGACRTTTGCCGGCGTAGCGGGCATGGCGGGCTGGCAATGGTTGTTCTTGCTGGAGGGGATACCGGCCGTACTGCTGGGTATCGCGGTGTTCTTTTACCTAGACGATCGACCTGGCAAAGTGCACTGGTTGAGCCCGGAACAGAACGCTCGCGTGGTGCAGCAACTGGCGGCTCAGCGTCAGCACCATGAGGCGGCCGGGGCGGGCCACAACTGCCGTGCGGCATTCGTCAATAAAGATTTGTGGTGCCTGATCTACGTCAACTTTGCATTACTGTGCGGCACCTATGGGGTGTCATTCTGGCTGCCGCAGATCGTTCAGGGGCTTGGGGTAAAAAGCCTGTTTCAGACCGGGTTGATTGCTGCCATTCCCTTCGCGGTCGCCTCGGTCCTCATGGTATTGGTCAGCCGCCACTCGGACAAAAAACGTGAGCGACGTTGGCACGGTACGCTCTGCAATCTGGCTTCTGCCCTAGGGCTTGCCATCGCAGCGTACTTCCATGATCAACCTGTGTTGTCGTTGGCAGGGCTGAGTTTGGCCATGTCGGGTGGTCTGGCGGGTTTCTGTGTCTTGTGGGCGGTGCCCGGCGTGCTACTGACCGGTACTGCGGCGGCGGCAGGGATCGCGCTGATCGCCACCGTCGGTAATTTGGGCGGCTATGCCAGTCCATTCATGATGGGGTGGGTCAAGCAGAGTAGTGGCCATCTGGAATATGGCCTGTATGCGCTGGCCGGAATGACGTTGATAGGGGCGTTTGTCATGTTTTCAGTCAAGCCTCCAGGCGCCAAGGACGTTAAAGGATTGCCCGAACTATCGAGCATCTGATATCGCAGACCAACAAAAGTGTTTCGGCAGGAGATACAATCGGGCTTTTCCAGTTATCGACTAGAGGTGACCTCTTGGAACAGGATGACGAAAAGCCCACCACCGGCCCCGTATTGCTGGAGTCAGTGGAAATGGTGTTCCGTCTGCTCGATGAGCTGACGGCCGCACGCCGCCCTTTGGGAGTGACTGAACTGGCGCATCTGCTGCAAACCGCCAAGCCGAGGACCTACCGGCATTTGGCGTCGATGCGCCAGCTCGGCATTCTTGAACAGGATCCCGTCAGCGAAAAATACCTGCTCGGCCCCCGCCTGGTTGCCTATGGTGAAGCCGCGGGTGAGCAGTTTGATCTGCGCGCTATCGCTGACCCCTACCTCACGCGTATCCGTGATGCCACAGGGCAAACCGCACTACTGGCGGTCGCGACTCACGACACCGCGCTGGTGGTGTCATGTGTCGAATCCAAGGCCAACGTCTGTATTTCGGTCAAGCCGGGTAATCGTGTACTGCCTTACTGTTCAGCACAGGGGCGCACGGTGCTTGCGTTCTCCGATGCCGCCAGTCAACAACGGGTGATGCGCCGTAAGATGCCGCGCCTGACCGAGCGTACGCTGCATGACCCAGACGCGCTGATGCAACGACTGGAGTTGATACGCCAACGCCTGTATGACGATGCCGACGGTGAAGTGACCATGGGTATCAATGCTTTGTGCTGTCCGATCTTTCGCGAGAATGACGTGATTGTCGGGACTATCGGCATTGTCGGCCCTAGCGCGGCAATTGCCACGCCGCCGCCTGCGGTCATGCTGCGTGAGTTGCAGTCGGCAGCAGCGGAAATCAGTGAGCGATTACACGCGGGAACGTACCGGCGGTTGTAGTCGATGCCCAAGCCACCTCTTGTATCGAAATGGTAGCTTGGGCGCTTCCAGCCAGGTTCGTCGGATCAGAAGAGGTTGATCGGATACTCGGTGATCAAACGCACCTCGTTGAGGTTTACGCCTCGATCAGGACTCCTGAAGCTTGCCTGGCGTACCCTGAATGACAAGTCCTTGGCGCGTCCGGATTGCAGCACATACTTGACTTCGATATCCCGCTCCCATGCGTGACCGTCATCGGTCTGCGCGGTGTGGAAGTCCGTACCCTTCAGATAGCGCGTCATAAAACTAATCCCCGGCACGCCGAGGGCGGCAAAGTTTAAGTCGTAGCGGGCCAGCCAGGAGCGCTCGTTTTCGTAGTTGAAGTCCGAGTATTGCACTGAGTTGGCCACGAACACCGTGCTATTACCGTCCACGCCGTAACTGTATTTGCCATGGCCGGTGACGCGCTGGTGGGCAATCATGAATGTGTGCGGTCCGACTGCCAGCGAAGCCGACAGGCTCCAGATGCGGTTGTCCAGCACACCGCCGCGCTGCTGGCCCTGGCTCTTGGTGTCATAGCCGTTGAAGTCGAACTTGGTGGTGTAGCCGTCGCCCAGGGGCAGGCTGGCAGTAGCGCCCACGTAGTATTTGCGCCAGTAGTCCTCGACATCCGAATGGTAGACCCGGGCATTGAGGTTGCGGTTGATCTGGTAACTGCCGCCGATCAGGTCGAGGGAGGTGAGACGGCCGCTGTCATGCTCGCTTTGGTCTCGGTTGCGCATGGCGGTGAAGTGGCCGGCGTGCAGGGTCAGGTCGGTGATTTCCTTGCTGGTGACGAGCCAGCCCTGGGTGGTTTCCGGCAGCAGGCGATTGTCGCTGGTGGCCAGCACCGGCAGGTTCACCAGTTGCTCGCCGTACTTGAACAGGGTGTTTGACAGTTGCGCCTTGACCGCCACACCGCCCTTGGCATATTGGGATTTGGTGCCGTCACTGTCCTCCTCGAGCAACAGCGTCCCACCGCCCTTGCGGCCGTTGCCGGTGTCCAGCTTGATGCCGAGCAAACCGATGGCGTCCATACCGAACCCGACGGTGCCCGTGGTGAACCCGGACTCGAAAACCCCGATAAAGCCTTGGGCCCACTCTTCCGAATAGTTTTGCGACGTGCGGTTGTCGAGGAAGTTGCGGTTCATATAAAAGTTGCGGGCTTTTATGGAAAAGTGCGAGTCCTCGATAAAGCCACTGTTGTCGGCCAACGCGCTCAGGGGGAGGGTGCAGGTCAGCGCAACATGAAACACATGTTTGTTCTTCATTTTCACATCCCGGGTGCAGGGGCGCACGCGCCGGCCAATGGGCTCGGCCGAACGCTGCGCTTTTTAGTTATGTGTTGGCGTGGCAGGTTTTATTGGAGCACCGGGCGTTTGGTGTTGACCCAATCATTATGTTGCTCATAGGCATACGCCAGCTTGAGCAGGCCCAGGTCATCCCGCGGGCGTCCGATCAGTTGCATGCCCATGGGCAGTCCCTGGGGGCCGAAACCCACGGGAACGCTGATGATCGGACTGCCGGACAAGGTCCATGGGAAGCAGGTTTCCATCCACCGATGGTAGGTATCCATCGAGCGGCCATTGATCTGCTTGGGCCAGTGTTCGTTGATGTCAAACGGGAACACCTGGGCGGTGGGCACCGCTAGATAGTCGTAGGTTTCAAACAGCGTCACGAGGGTCTTGTACCAGGCGCTCCGGGCTTTGCTGGCGTTGAAAAAGTCTGCGGCGGACAGCTTCAGCGAACCCTCGATTTCCCAGATGGCCTCGGGTTTGAGCAGCGCGCGCTTGGTCGGGTCCTCGTAGTACTTGAGCAGGCCGTTGCCGATGCCGAAATGACGATGCACCAACCAAGTGTCCCACAGGCTTTCGGGCGAAAACGGTGACTTGAGCGGCTCGACGACCATGCCTTGGCCTGCGAGGTTGCCCAGGGCTTTTTCGCAGAGCTCCAGGATGCCGGGCTCCATGGCCAGGTAACCGCCCCAGTCCCCCAGCCAGCCGATTTTCTTGCCGGTTTGTCGGGACTGGAGCGCGTGTTCGACGTTATGCGGGGTCAGCGCAGCCAATTCGGCCGAGATTTCCAGGGACAGCGCGTCGGACAGGTCCAGGCCCGACTGGGTGGCTAGCAGCAACGCCAGGTCCGGCACCGTGCGCGCCATCGGGCCACTGTAGCCAAGCTGCGAGATAAACACTTCATCCGCCGGGCTGCGGGGCACCCTGCCCTGGCTCGGGCGCATGCCGTATACATTGCAAAATGCCGCCGGGTTGCGCAGCGACCCGCCGAAATCACTGCCATCGGCCACCGGCAGCATGCGCAGCGCCAGCGCCGTGGCTGCGCCACCGCTGCTGCCGCCGCTGGTTTTCTGCCGGTTGTAGGGGTTGCGAGTGGGGCCGTACACCGGGTTGTACGTCTGGGAACCGAGGCCGAATTCCGGCGTGTTGGTTTTGCCGATCATCAACGCACCCGCCGCGCGTGCCCGGGCGACGTGAATCGAATCTACCTTGGGTTGATTTTTTTGCAGCAACGGCGAGCCAAAGGTGGTGACGATATCCTTGGTCAACGCCAGGTCCTTGGGCGCTTGCGGGATACCATGCAGCCAACCCAGGGAATCACCGGCCTTGAGTTTGGCGTCAAAGGCCGAAGCCTCTTTAAGCAGGCTGTCGGGGTCGCGCAGGGCGACGATGGCGTTATAGGTGGGATTGAGCTGCTCGATACGCGCCAGGTAGGCCGCCATCACGTCGCGGCACGACACCTGCCGCCCATGAATGG
This sequence comes from Pseudomonas sp. P4_C3, assembly GCF_056402075.1. Lineage (NCBI taxonomy): Bacteria > Pseudomonadati > Pseudomonadota > Gammaproteobacteria > Pseudomonadales > Pseudomonadaceae > Pseudomonas > Pseudomonas sp. P4_C3. The sequence continues at coordinate 4,741 of NZ_JBFUIC010000152.1, read as the reverse complement.
CCAGGCTCAGTTGAGCTGCACTCCAGTCGACAATCTCTCCCGTCGCTTTCGCCGGTTTTTGGGCGCCGGCCAACGCGGGTTGAGCGGCAGCCGACCAGGCAACCCCGGGCAGGGAGCCGGCGATCACCCCGCCGACAATCCCTTTTAAAACCTGGCGGCGGCCKGCATCGGTACAGGCGGAGTCGAGAGGCGTGTTTACATCGTTTTCGGTAATGGACATCTGTATTCCTGTCAGCGGCAGTTTGAGGGCTTATGGAATTTTTCTTGTTGTGGTTTGCCGGGTTTCGCCGGCAAAAGGCCTAAACGTGTAACGCAAGAAAACGCTGTCATCTCATTGGTTGGGGAGCGTCCTCGGGTGGGTTGTCCAGGCGTGCCTGCAAGCAGGCAACGCCCGATTAGGTGGTCTCATGAAACAGGCTTGCGGTTCGCTCGATCACACTTTTCTGAAAGGCAACATTGTCGGAATCGGGTTGCTGGGTCTGAAGCATTTCCAGCATCGGATCGCGTACTTCGGTCCGTTTTCCGCTCAACGCCTCGATGGTGGCCAGGCCACAGAACGGTACATAGGCCTCTGCATAGCCTCCTTCATGCACCATCACCAATTTGCCTGCGCATAAGCGCTCGGCGGCGTCTTTGATCAATCGGGTCAATTCGCGATAGCTGTCGCTGTGCAGCAGCATCCGGCCCAGCGGATCGACACCATTGGCGTCGAAGCCGCAAGCCACGATGATCAATTCAGGTTGGTAACGCTCCAGAACCGGCAGGACGATTCGGTGCATTGCATGCAGGTAGGCTTCATGACCGCTGCCGGGAGGCAGGGCAATATTGAAGTTGGAGCCGATTCCCTTGCCGCTGCCCCTGTCGGTTTCACCGGTATAGCCGCGGGGGAAGGCGCGTTGTTGGTGGATCGACAACGTGAGCACATCGTCACGCTCGTAGAAGATCGTCTGGGTGCCATTGCCATGGTGCACGTCCCAATCCAGAACGGCGATCCGCTGAACGCCAAATCGCTCGCGTGCGATTTCGATGGCGATGGCGATGTTGTTCAGGTAGCAGAAACCCATGGCCTGGTCCGGCAGACAGTGGTGTCCGGGTGGACGACTGAGCACGTAGGCATTGGTGAGTTCACCCTGGAGCACCTGATCGACCGCAGCGCTGGCAAGGCCGGCTGAGACCCGGGCGATTTCATAAGTGCTCGGCCCGACGGGTGCACCGGGCGCAAGCATTCCGCCGCYGGCCTCRCACACTTGCCGAAAGCGCTGCAAATACGCTGCGGTATGCACGAGTTGCATTTGTTCGAGGGTGACCGGCGTGCCGCCCTGCAGGTGCAGGTGGCGACTCAGCCCACTGACGTCCAGGAGGTTTTTTAGCCGCCGCTTGGACTCCGGCGATTCAGCATGCGCCGAGCCCGAGGGCGGCTCGACCCACTGACCGACGGGAAGGGTGAGCGCGAACAGGCCGCCGCTGTGCCAAAAACAGTGTTCATCAAAGAAAAATCCGGTCTTGGACATCATTATTTCCTGGTGTGTGGATGTCATCGAGAGCATCAACCCGGCATTGCCACTGCGCGTGTCGCCTGGCTTGCAGGACGTACGCTGGTCATCACCAATGCAGCGACGAGCGTCAGTGCCGCCAGAACGTACAGCCCGTATTCAAGGTGGCCGGAAGCCTGTTTGATCCAGCCCATCATGAAGGGGCTGGCGTAACCGCCCAGATTGCCGACGGTGGTCATCAATGCGATGCCGGCCGCTGCCGCCGAACCGGTCAGTAATGTGCCGGGAATGGCCCACAGCACATTGAACGCCGACAGGCAGCCAGCCATGGCGATGCACAGACTGAACAGGCACAGGTAAGGGGACGTATGCAGCGCGGCACTCGCTGCCAGGCCAATGCCAGCGGCCAGGATCGAGAGCGATGCATGCCAGCGCCGTTCACGGGTACGGTCGGAATGTTTGCCGACAATGAGCATGCATACCGACGCAACCGCGAATGGGATTGCCGAGATCAGGCCCGTCTGCAGCAACGACTGTTCGCCCAAACCCCTGATGATCTGCGGCATCCAGAACGACATGCCATAGGTGGCGCACAGCAGTGCGAAATTGACGAACACCAGGCACCAGATGCCGCGATGGCTGAAAGCGCCGCGGAAGGTATGCACCGCGCCAGCTCTTTCGTGGGACAGACGCTGAGCCTCCAGATCGGCGACCACCCGGGCGTTTTGTTCGACCGTCAGCCAGCGGGATTTGCCAGGGCGATCCTCAAGATAAAAGTACACCGCGACACCCAGGACCACGGCAGGCAGGCCTTCGAGCAGGAACAGCCATTGCCAGCCCGCCATGCCCGCCACGCCAGCAAATGTCTGCATGATCCAGCCGGACAATGGGCCGCCCAGAACTCCCGCGATGCCGACGCCAAGGCTCAGGCAGGCCAGCCCTTGCGATTGCGCGTAAGACGGCAGCCAGAAGGTCAGGTAGAGAACGACCCCGGGATAAAACCCGGCCTCTGCGACCCCCAGCAAAAAGCGCAATACATAAAACGAGGTCGGGGTAGAGACGAACATCATCGACGTCGAAATGATCCCCCACATGACCATGATCCGAGTGATCCACAGACGTGCGCCCACCCGCTTGAGCATCATGTTGCTGGGCACCTCGAACAGGCAGTAGCCCAGAAAGAACACGCCGGCGCCAAAGCCGAACGCCGCGTCACTCAGACCGATGTCGGAGGCCATCTGCAATCTGGCGAAACCGACGTTGACCCGATCGAGGAAGGCAACCACGTAAAGAACGAAGAGAAACGGAAGGATTCGCCAGGCGATGCGGTTGTAAAGACTGCAATCCTGATCGTTCTCAAAGGTATTGCGGGATATGAGGTTCATTGAGGCTCTCTGTATTTATGGTGCAGACGGTGTCCGGTCGGGGCCGGATGCGTGATTTTTTATGGCAGTGAGCGAAGAGTGGTGACGCGGACAAAGGATGTATCTAATTCTTTTCAGCGAAACCGTGTTTCTTTGTGTGAGCGATGCTAGTAGTCGGTCGGAAGCGGTGTCAAGCACCTAATGCGGCTTTGGAAGGCTTTCGCGCAGGCGCATTGACCCACAGGCGGAACCTGTGAGTGACGTGTGAGAAAAGGCCTGCGATGCAGGCCTGAGTTCAGGAACGGCGGGACACGGCGCGTGACAACAGCAACAGCAGGGTGGCAAACAGCACCATGATGGTGGCCGCGGAAAGCAGGACTGGACTCAATGCTTCTCGGGCCGTCGTGAACATTTCGCGAGGCAGCGTCCGCTGATCGGGGCCGGCGAGAAACAGGGTTACGACCACTTCATCCAGGGAAGTGGCAAAGGCGAAGAGTCCTCCGGACAACAGGCCCGGCGAGATGAGCGGCAATGTCACTTTGCGCAAGGTTGTCCAGGGCGTCGCGCCCATGCTCGCAGCTGCCCATAACAGGCGCTGATTGAGACCACCCAGTGCCGAGCCGACATTGACCACCACGAACGGCACCGCCAAGGTGGTATGCGCCAGAATCAGCCCCAGATAGGTTCGTGTCAGCCCCGCATTGGAAAACACAAAATACATGCCCACGCCGACGATGACCGCTGGCACGATCATGGGTGCGATCAACAGGACTTCGATGAATCGTTTGCCTGGCATGGCCGGGTGCCGAAGTCCTAACGCCGCCAGCCCACCCAGGATCACGGCAAGCGCGGTGCTCGCCAGGGCCACCGCAAAACTGTTGAACAGCGCACTCAGCCATTGCGAGGAGGAGAAGAAGTCCTCGTACCAGCGCAAAGTAAAGTGTCCCAGTGGCAGTGACATGTAGCGACTGTCACTGAATGAGAGTGGCAGCACGATGAGAATGGGCAACAACAGGAAGGCCAGTACCAGGTAGCCACTCAATGACATGCCGAAATTGCCGAACCAGGCCATCGGCCCACTATTGGGATTACGGATCATCACTTAGCTCCTGTGCTGCGGCGGGCCAGATGCGCCTGAATGAGGTAGAGCAGGGTGGTCGCTACCAGCAACACCAACCCCAATGCCGAAGCCAGGCCCCAGTTCAGGGTGCCGGTAGTGAATTGGGCGATATAGAAACTGATCATTTGATCAGCCGGCCCACCGAGCAATGCGGGCGTGATGTAGAAACCGAGAGTGACAATGAAGACCATCAAGGCACCGGCCGCCAGTCCAGGAAGGACCTGTGGAAGGTAGACCTGGAAAAAAACCCGCGGTGGGCGAGCCCCCATCGAGTAGGCCGCCTGTACCAACAAGCGATTGCAACTGGACATGGCGGAAAGCAGTGGGAACACCATGAACGGCAGCATCACGTGAACCAACGCCAGAATCACGCCGAAGCGGTTGTATAGCAGGTGCAACGGACTGTTGACCCATCCCAGCTTCAACAGCATCGCGTTGACGATGCCTTGGTCCTGTAACAGCACCATCCAGGCGGTCGTGCGAACCAGAATCGATGTCCAGAACGGCAGCAGGATCAGGAGCAACAGCGCGTTGCGGGCCTTGGGCGTTCGGCGGTCCAGAAACACGCACAACGGGAATGCCAGCAGTACACAAACCAGCGTTGTGATGGCGGCGATGCCAAAGGTGCGCCCAAGGATCGAGCGATACAGACCGGCTTCATCCTTGGCGACCAGGCCCTGCTGGTAGTCGTGTTTCATGTCCACGGCGGACAGCATGTGGTAAGTCCCGACAGGGCCAGAGGCCCGTTTGAAGGTTTGCCAGGT
>NZ_JBFUIC010000151.1:0-10434 GCF_056402075.1 Pseudomonas sp. P4_C3 | reverse complement strand
GTGTAAGTCATTACTTCGCCTCCGAAGCGGCGGCCAGTTTGGCCTGGAACTCGCTGAAGTCAGCGCTGCCGTGGATGTATTCGTTGATCCACGCGGTGAAGGTTTCACGGTCGCGGGCAATCGGGTCCCAGGCCTGGTAGAAACGGTTGTCGCGCTCGTTGTAGCCGTGGGCATAGGACGGGTGCGCGCCGCCTGGCACGTGGCAAACCGCGCTCAAGGCCCAGGTTGGCAGTACACAGGAATTCATCGGTGCATTGAGGTCGTCGACGATTTCCTCAACGGTGACGATGCAGCGTTTGGCGGCCAGTGCAGCTTCTTTCTGCACGCCGAGGATGCCCCAGAGCAGCACGTTGCCCTTGCGGTCGGCTTTCTGCGCGTGAATCACGGTAATGTCCGGGCGCACCGAAGGCACGGCGGCCAACACTTCGCCAGTGAACGGGCAAGTGACGGATTTGATCAGCGGGTTGACCTTCGGCAAGTCGGAACCGGCGTAGGCACGCAGGACCGCGAATGGCAGGCCGGAAGCCCCGGCGACGTAGGCATTGGCCAGGTCGGCATGGCTGTGTTCTTCGATTTCCAGCGCGTGGGGCCACTGCTTCTCCACCGCGTCACGCAGGCGATGCAGGGAGCCGACACCCGGGTTGCCGCCCCAGGAGAAAATCAGCTTGCGGGCACAACCGGCACCGATCAACTGGTCGTAGATCAAGTCAGGGGTCATCCGCACCAGGGTCAGGTCTTTCTTGCCCTGGCGAATGATTTCGTGACCCGCCGCCGTCGGGATCAGGTGGGTAAAGCCTTCGAGCGCGACCGTATCGCCGTCGTTTACGAATTGCTTCACCGCGTCGTGCAGCGAAAGGATTTCAGCCATTGGGGCAGGCTCCCGTTTATTGTTAACCGACAGTGGAAGAAGGCGCCGATGCGCAGCGCCGGAGTGACTGAAGATTAAGCCCGTGCAAAACGCCAAACAATCCGATAATCGACTAAGCGTTCGATTATCGAACATATTGTTATCTGGCTATCTTTATAGGCTGCCCCAAAAGATCGCAGCCTGCGGCAGCTCCTACAGATTTACACATTCCCCTGTAGGAGCTGCCGCAGGCTGCGATCTTTTACTGTTACACCACTATTTCAAACCAGGATCAGGTCGCATCCGCATGACTGACCATGCCCTTGATCACCACCGCCGTCGTTGCCAGCGCCGCCGGAATCACCAGCGCCGTCAGCACTTGCTCGAAGTTCCAGCCCAGCCCCAACAGCGTTGCACCCATCCACGCCCCTAGGATGGCGCCGAAGCGGCCGATCCCGAGCATCCACGACACCCCGGTGGCCCGCCCCTGAGTCGGATAAAACCGTGCGGCCAGCGACGGCATTGCCGATTGCGCGCCGTTGACACACATCCCGGCCACCAGCACCAGGGTCGCCAGCAGCGCGATGTTGCCCAGGCTCTGCCCTACTGCGTAGGCAAACACCCCGGCCAGCAGGTAAAAAATGCCGATGACCTTGTGCGGATTGAACCGGTCCATCGCCCAGCCCACGCCCACCGCACTCAGCACGCCGCCGAACTGGAACAGCGCGCCGATGAAGGCGGCTTGCTCCATGCTCGCGCCACTGTCACGCATCAGCGTCGGCAGCCAGCTGGTCAGCAGGTAAACGATCACCAGGCCCATGAAGTAGGTCAGCCACAGCAGCAAGGTGCCGACGCTGTAGGTGCCGGAGAAGATCACCGCGAACACATTGCGCGCCTTCACGGTTTTCTGTTCCGGCACGCTGAAACTGGACGCCTGGGCCACCACCGTCGGATCAATCGGCGCCAGTGCCTTGCGCACTTTGTCCGTACCGCGATTGCGTACCACCAGGTAACGCGCCGACTCCGGCAGCCAGAGCAGCAAAACGACGGAGAGGATCAGCGGCAAAATCCCGCCGATCAGCAGCAGGCTGTGCCAGCCAAAGGCCGGAATGAGCTTGGCCGAGATGAATCCGCCGCCGGCCATGCCCAGGTTGAAACCGCAGAACATGCTGGTCACTAGCAAAGACTTCTTGCGCTCCGGAGTGTACTCCGACAGCAGGGTCGTGGCATTCGGCATGCCGGCGCCCAGACCCAGGCCAGTCAGGAAGCGCAACACCAGCAACTGATCGACATTGCTGCTGTAGGCCGAGGCCAGGCTGAAGGCACCGAACAACAGCACCGCACCGACCAGTACGACTTTTCGTCCGAAGCGGTCAGCCAACGGGCCCGAGCCCAGTGCGCCGAAGACCATGCCGATCAGCGCCGCACTCATCACCGGGCCTAGGCTGGCGCGGTCGATACCCCAGTCCTGGGACAGGGCCGGGGCGATGAAACCCATGGCCGCAGTGTCGAGGCCATCGAGGAAGACAATCAGGAAACACAGGATCACCACGCGCCACTGGTAGCGCGAAATGGGTTGGGCATTGATGAAGGACTGCACGTCGAGGCAGTTACCTACAGCAGACTGAGGCTGGTTCATTATTTTTATTCCACGGATCGCAGTCGAACGGTGTCAGCAGACGCTGACGAAGCCGCGACAGTAATGATCCGGAGGAAACAGCGTCAATTCGATAAACGCAACTCTGTGCGTTTATCGAACAGCTTAGGCAAACAGCTGGGCGCTGAGGTCGCGGCTGGCACTCAGCAGGCCAGGCAGAAATCGCTGTTCCAGCTCATTGCGGCTGACTCGCCCGGCGTGAGTGCTGACGTTGAGGGCCGCAACCACCTGGCCGGAGGCGTCATATACAGGAACGGCAATTGAACGCAGCCCTTGCTCAAGTTCCTGGTCAACGATGCACCAGCCTTGCTGTCGCACCTCTTGCAGGCATTCGAGCAATGCCTCGGGGGTGTGAATCGTACGGCTGGTCTTGGCTTGCAATTCGGCGTGATCGAGGTATTCGCCCAGCGACGTGTCATCCAGCGCGGCCAGCAGAATCCGCCCCATCGACGTACAATAGGCCGGCAAGCGCCCGCCCACCGACAAGTCCACCGAAATCAGGCGCTGGGTGGTTGCGGAGCGAGCGATGTACAAAATGTCATCACCTTCCAGCGTGGCCATGTTGCAGGCCTCGTGCAGTTGCTCGCTCATGCGGTCCAGGTAAGGCTGGGCGGACACCGCCAGCGGCGTCGATGACACATAGGCATGGCCGAGGGTCAGCACTTTGGGCAGCAACGAATAGGTGCGGCCGTCGGTGGTGGCGTAGCCGAGTTTGATCAGGGTGTGCAGGCAACGGCGCACCGCGGCGCGGGGAATTTCCGTTCGGTGACTGATCTGGGCGATGGTCAGGTGTCGTTTGCGCTCCTGGAACGCTTGCACCACGGCCAGGCCACGGGCCAGGGACGTCATGAAGTCCGGGTCGCCGGTCAGTGCCTGGATCCGCTTGGCCGGTGAAGCAACGATGGGGGGAGCCACTGAAGTGAAGGAATTGCGCATTTGATCGTTCATACAAGGTCCTTTTACCCACTCGGATCAGCGACTATTACAAAGGGCTACCGCCTGGCACTCAAGCCCGGCCTGCCATCTTCGGGCGATTATCGAACGCTCGACCGATAATCGCAATCCACCGGATCAATCACCCGATTCGCTGGTGTCCGGTTTTTCGCTGACTCACGAACCGCTGTTTACATCGACTCGACACAGGACTTAATGGGGCAATCTAAATACCGTAACTTGTTCGAACTTAATGGCGTCAGGCAGGCATCGCTGCAATGTGGTACCCGTCGGCGTTCCAGTTAATCGTAAAGTTTCTAGCAACAAAACGGTCACACCGGGATCCGCTTTTAACTCGTTGGAGATAGTGTTCTTCAAATCGGCCGCTATAATACAATTCAGTAGCGCTTCGGTTTTTTACTTGCCGAACCCGCTGCCCGGCAATGCGATGTTCCATCGCCGTTGCCCGTTGCAAGCGCCAGACTCGCATTGAACCGCCTTGCCAGTGCGCTTGCTGATACAGGAAACTGAAGCTACGTCAGCTGTTTATATCTGGTGCCGTGGCCGCCTGTGACATGGAAGTATTGATCACCCTGTTGCCAAAACGATGCCTGACGGGCATTGCCCATTCGACGAACGTGATCAATCGATTTGATGCAGCGCGTGTTCACCAGAATTTATCCCAACTCAATCAGGTAGCACTGTGACGAAAGACGAACTGCGCGCGGAACTAGAGCGCCAGGAACAACGCTACAAGGAAGTTTACGGCGGAGAAGTCACCACTTACGCCGCTCAACCCGAACCGGAACGCAAACCCTGGCGTAAACGCGCCACCGTTCAGGATCAGGTTTTCCAGCAGGAACTTCAAAAAATGGAAAAGGAACTCAAAGCCGAAGAGCCGTGACTGCTTTGACCTGATCCCTACAATGGCCCGCCTCTGCACCCGTTAAAAGCGGGATGTATTGATGTTGCCTTTCGCGCCCGCCATGAGCGGGCAGCGGCCATCACCGTCGTCGAATCAGGCATATTTCCGGTATCTGACCTATTTCTCAGATTTTTCGCACAACCTTTCAAGCCCCTCTTACCGGGCCGTTAAGGTTTTGCGACAGCGATTTTACAAATAAAATCAATGACTTAAAAAACACAGCAAAACCCTGGGTTTTTAGGTGCTGCGGCAAAAAAATTCGTTGAAGAATGTTACCGATGAGCAGCTAGTGCATTGATTAGCAGTCTTTTCTGGCATAATCGCGCCCCCTTATGACCGGGTCAGAAAACCTTCATGATCGATTTATTCAGCGGACTGGATGCTTGGGTGCTTGTGAGCCTCTTGCTCGCCCTGGCCTTTGTCCTCGCCTTCGAGTTCATCAACGGCTTTCATGACACCGCTAACGCGGTGGCGACCGTTATCTACACCAAAGCCATGCCGCCTCACCTGGCGGTGTTCTTCTCCGGTGTGTTCAACTTCCTCGGCGTGCTGCTGGGCGGGGTCGGCGTGGCGTATGCCATCGTCCACCTGCTACCGGTAGAACTGCTGATCAATGTGAACACCGGTCACGGACTGGCCATGGTGTTCTCGTTGCTCGCCGCCGCCATCGCCTGGAACCTGGGCACCTGGTACTTCGGCATTCCCGCTTCCAGTTCCCACACGCTGATCGGTTCGATCCTCGGTGTCGGCCTGGCCAACGCCCTGATCAACGACATTCCGCTGGCTGACGGTGTGAACTGGCAGAAAGCGATCGATATCGGCGCTTCCCTGGTGTTCTCGCCAATGGCCGGCTTCCTGATCGCCGCACTGATCCTGATCGGTCTTAAATGGTGGCGTCCGCTGTCGAAGATGCACAAGACGCCGGAACAGCGCCGCAAGATCGACGACAAGAAACACCCGCCGTTCTGGAATCGCCTGGTACTGGTGATTTCGGCCATGGCCGTGAGTTTCGTGCACGGTTCCAACGATGGCCAGAAAGGTATCGGCCTGATCATGCTGGTCCTGATCGGTATCGTGCCGGCCCAGTTCGTCCTCGACCTGAACAGCACGACCTACCAGATCGAGCGGACTCGCGACGCGACCCTGCACCTGAGCCAGTTCTACCAGCGCAATTCCGAAACCCTGGGCGAGTTCCTGGCCCTGGGCAAGAGCTTGGACGGCGACTTGCCGGAGAAATTCCGTTGCAACCCGCAACAGACCGAACCGACCATTACCGCCCTGCTCGGCACCCTCAAGGGTGTAGCCGACTACCATTCGCTGTCGGCGGAAAGCCGTATCGAAGTCCGTCGCTACCTGCTCTGCCTGGACGACACCGCGAAGAAAGTCAGCAAGTTGCCAACTCTCGGGGCTCGTGAAAAGGCCGACCTGGACAAGCTGCGCAAAGACCTGACCACTACCACTGAATACGCGCCGTTCTGGGTGATTCTGGCGGTTGCACTGGCCTTGGGCCTGGGCACCATGGTCGGCTGGAAACGCGTGGTACTGACCATTGGCGAGAAGATCGGCAAGCAAGGCATGACCTACTCCCAAGGCATGTCGGCGCAGATCACCACTGCCAGCCTGATCGGCATGGCGAACATCTTCAGCCTGCCGGTTTCCACCACCCACGTGCTGTCCTCGGGCGTGGCAGGCACCATGGTCGCCAACAAAAGCGGCCTGCAAGGCGGCACCGTCAGAACCATCCTGCTGGCCTGGGTATTGACCCTGCCAGCCACCGTGGCCCTGTCGGCCGGGTTGTTCTGGCTGGCTTCGAAGGCCCTTGGCAGCTGATAAGCAGCCAAACGAAAAAGGCGCGCTCCGCAAGGAACGCGCCTTTTTTATTGCCAAAATCTTCGCTACACCACAAATCACTGTGGGAGCGAGCTTGCTCGCGATAGCGGTCTTACAGCCAATATAGATGCTGAATGTTATGGCCTCATCGTCGGAACGCCGCCCGGAGCAAGCTCGCTCCCACAGGGTTTGCGTGTATCGATAGAGTTTTACAGGCAAAAAAAAGGGCAACCGAAGTTGCCCAAAATGCCTTGCGTGCTCATTACATCCAGAAAGAACTACGGTTTTTTCCGCTTGTGCGAATCCTTCCAGATAAAAAGTCCGAATCCTGCAAAAAACACAAACATAAGGCCGACAGTCAGCACTCCGGCGATCACCACGTTGTCGAAAAACATGACGCGTCTCCTGTACTTGCCCTGTTGCGATAGGGCTAAGTTAACCAATCGGGCAGGAGAGAATATTGACCGGGATCAATGTCGCCCGAGACTGGGCAAGAGGAAGGGGAAAGTTTGACCCGCATCAATGAATGCGGGGGATTTCAGCGCTTTTTCGGTTTGTTTTTCGGCTTTTTCCTGGCCTTGCCCAATGGCATGGCCTGCTCGAACGCCTGGCGAACTTCATTGAGTCGCTTGTCGTTGAGGTCATGAACACGCTTGGCGCGTTCAGCGTTGAGGTCAATCAGTTTGTCGTCTTGGCTCATGGCGGTCAGTGCATCGCTTGAAATGAGATTCAGCCGCCGTAGCGTTCGGCAACCCTGCGCCAATAATGCGGCCTGATGGCCTCGCTGACCAGCCTGCGTTCAAATCTCGATGTCGACCCACAGCCCCTGCCGCGGCTGATCTTCCATCAGCGGCGCCACCGGCACGGTGTTGTCGGCATTGAGTTCATCGCCGGGAATCGCCAGGTGCGCCTCGGGGTCATGATCAGCCTCGCGGCGACGTCTTTCCTGCTCCTGCTTGCGGCGCTGTTCCTCGCGCAGCACTAACCCGTCCTCTTCGGGATTGCGCTTTTGCAGGTCAATGGTGCTTTCACTGGAGCTTTCCTGCACCGGCACCACCGGTGGAATGTCCGGACGCTGGCGGATCGGGTCGGTTTGCGAAGTGATCGGCACGGCACTCAGGGGGAGCATCGGTGGCAGCATGGTTTCGGTCTCCTGTCAGCAGGCTGTCGGCTGCGGGGATGGCGACTTGAGCCATCGGTCGCAAACTGTGACCCAATTGGCACTCATTAGTGCACCGGGCGGCGCGCCATGCACAGGTGGACTAACGTAAGACTGTGAGTTTTTCTGAGAGTCCTTTGGCCCTGAAGCCCTCATTCCGTTAAGATAGCCCGCTTTTTCAGGTGGGAGTCAGGCAGCATGGCGCAGCAGTATCAACCGGGGCAACGCTGGATCAGTGACAGCGAAGCCGAGCTGGGTTTAGGCACCGTTCTGGCACAGGACGGCCGCTTGTTGACCGTGCTCTACCCGGCCACTGGCGACACCCGCCAGTACGCGCTACGGAATGCGCCTCTGACCCGCGTGCGGTTTTCACCGGGTGACACCATCACCCACTTCGAAGGCTGGAAGCTTACCGTCCGCGAAGTCGACGACGTTGATGGCCTGCTGGTTTACCACGGCCTCAACGGGCAGAGCGAAGTGGTCACCCTGCCAGAGACCCAACTGTCGAACTTCATCCAGTTCCGTTTGGCCAGCGACCGTCTGTTCGCCGGCCAGATCGACCCGCTGGCCTGGTTCTCCCTGCGTTATCACACTCTGGAACACACCAGCCGCCAGCTGCAGTCCTCCCTTTGGGGCCTGGGCGGCGTGCGTGCGCAACCGATCGCGCACCAGTTGCACATTGCCCGCGAAGTCGCCGACCGCATCGCGCCACGGGTTCTGCTGGCCGATGAAGTGGGCCTGGGCAAAACCATCGAAGCCGGCCTGGTGATCCATCGCCAATTGCTCTCGGGCCGCGCCAGCCGTGTGCTGATCCTGGTTCCGGAAAACCTGCAGCACCAGTGGCTGGTCGAGATGCGCCGCCGTTTCAACCTGCAGGTCGCGCTGTTCGACGAAGAGCGCTTCATCGAAAGCGATGCCAGCAACCCATTCGAAGACACCCAACTCGCGCTGGTCGCGCTCGAGTGGCTGGTGGACGACGAGAAAGCCCAGGACGCGCTGTTCGCGGCCGGCTGGGACTTGCTGGTGGTCGACGAAGCTCACCACCTGGTGTGGCACGAAGATCAGGTCAGCCCTGAGTATTCGCTGGTCGAGCAACTCGCCGAAACCATTCCCGGCGTGCTGCTGTTGACCGCCACCCCGGAACAACTCGGCCAGGACAGCCACTTCGCTCGTCTGCGCCTGCTCGACCCGAACCGTTTCCACGACCTGCAAGCCTTCCGCGCCGAGAGCGAAAACTATCGCCCGGTGGCTGAAGCCGTTCAGGAGTTGCTGGACAAGGGACGCCTGTCGCCGCAAGCCCACAAGACCATCCACGGGTTCCTCGGCAACGAAGGCGAAGCCCTGTTGGCCGCCGTCAACGATGGCGACACCGAAGCCAGCGCCCGCCTGGTGCGTGAATTGCTCGACCGCCACGGCACCGGCCGCGTGCTGTTCCGTAACACCCGCGCCGCCGTGCAGGGTTTCCCGGAGCGCAAGCTGCACCCGTACCCGCTGCCGTGCCCGGACGAATACCTCGAACTGCCGTTGGGCGATCACGCCGAGTTGTACCCGGAAGTCAGCTTCCAGGCCCAACCGGATGCCAGCGAAGAAGATCGCTGGTGGAAGTTCGACCCGCGCGTCGAGTGGTTGATTGATCAGCTGAAGATGCTCAAGCGCACCAAAGTACTGGTGATCTGCGCCCACGCCGAAACCGCCATGGACCTGGAAGACGCCCTGCGCGTGCGTTCCGGCATCCCGGCCACGGTGTTCCACGAAGGCATGAACATCCTCGAGCGTGACCGCGCCGCCGCCTACTTCGCCGACGAAGAGTTTGGCGCGCAAGTGCTGATCTGCTCGGAAATCGGCAGTGAAGGTCGCAACTTCCAGTTCTCCCATCACTTGGTGCTGTTCGACCTGCCGTCCCACCCGGACCTGCTGGAACAACGTATCGGTCGACTGGACCGGATCGGTCAGAAGCACATCATCGAACTGCACGTGCCATACCTGGAAACCAGCCCGCAAGAGCGCCTGTTCCAGTGGTACCACGAAGCGCTGAACGCGTTCCTCAATACCTGCCCGACCGGCAACGCCCTGCAGCACCAGTTCGGCCCGCGCCTGCTGCCGCTGCTCGAAGAAGCCGACGATGGCGAGTGGCAAGCGCTGATCGACGAAGCCCGCACCGAGCGTGAGCGCCTGGAAGCCGAGTTGCACACCGGTCGTGACCGTTTGCTGGAGCTGAACTCCGGTGGCGCGGGCGAAGGCGATGCGCTGGTGGAGGATATCCTTGAGCAAGACGATCAGTTCGCACTGCCGATCTACATGGAAACCCTGTTCGACGCCTTCGGCATCGACAGCGAAGACCATTCGGAAAATGCACTGATCCTCAAGCCGAGCGAAAAAATGCTCGACGCCAGCTTCCCGCTGGGCGACGACGAAGGCGTGACCATCACTTACGACCGTAACCAGGCGCTGTCTCGCGAAGACATGCAATTCATCACCTGGGAGCACCCGATGGTTCAGGGCGGCATGGATCTGGTGCTGTCCGGCTCCATGGGCAACACCGCCGTGGCGCTGATCAAGAACAAGGCACTCAAGCCGGGCACCGTGTTGCTGGAACTGTTGTATGTCAGCGAAGTGGTTGCCCCGCGCTCACTGCAACTGGGCCGCTACCTGCCGCCGGCCGCCCTGCGCTGCCTGCTCGATACCAACGGCAACGACCTGTCGGCCCGCGTGTCGTTCGAAACCTTGAACGATCAGCTCGAAAGCGTGCCGCGTGCCAGCGCCAACAAGTTCATCCAGGCCCAGCGTGACCAGTTGACGCCACGAATCAACGCCGGTGAAGCGAAGATCCTGCCGCGCCACACAGAACGTGTCGCCGAGGCACAGCGTCGCCTGGCCGCCGATACCGAGGAAGAACTGGCGCGCTTGACCGCGTTGCAAGCGGTCAACCCGACCGTGCGCGAAAGCGAACTGGTGGCCCTGCGCAAACAACGCGAGCAAGGCCTGGCCATGCTCGACAAGGCTGCGTTGCGACTGGAAGCGATTCGGGTGTTGGTGGCGGGTTAATCCCCTGCTCCACCCTGCTTAAAAAGAAGGCCCGCAGT
>NZ_JBFUIC010000150.1:0-10750 GCF_056402075.1 Pseudomonas sp. P4_C3 | reverse complement strand
GTCCAACCTGCGTGAAGCAATTATTTCGTTGTGGAGGCTGCCGTCATGGCCCACGAACTTTATACCCGCACCAATCAGAAGATTTATTTCGCCGGCCTGTCGCTGGAAGCACTGGCCCGCACTGAAGAGGGGCGGGCGATGAATTCGCTGGCGCTGATCCAGGCGGGACGCGAATCCGCTCTGTTTCACCTGTACGGCGCGCTGTTGGGGCTGTGTCACGAAATCGCCGGTTACTATCGCTTGCCTCAGGCCAATGCGCCCCGTGCAGAGTTATTGCTGACTCGCGAGGTGCTGGATGCCATCGCCATTCCGGAAATGGCTGAGCTGGTCGAGCTGGCCAATAACCCGGAGACCTGGCTGGCCAAACTCCTGGCCGCCCATGCTGCGCTGTTTCAACCGCCGCGCGCGCCGCACAAGCCGAAAGGGGACGTGACCCAGCCACTGATCCTGGCTGTCAACCTGGATGAAGAGGATGCGCCGGAAGAGCTGAGTCGGGAGGAGCTGGAGAGTTGGCGTCAGAACCTGAAAGCATTGGCGATCCGGTTTCGTGAAGGGTTGAACGAGTGCTGACGCACACATTTGGGTAATGACATCTGGTCAAGATCTCAAGCGAACCCCGAACGATGCCTATATAATCCCCGCCTTTCGTGGAGAACAGTCCTTTATGCCAACGTCCTTTCTAGAAATTGTCGAGTTACCAGACGGCCGTATCGAGCTGCGCAGGGCCGAGGACGAGGGTTCTCTGGTTACTTTGGATTTCTCCGAGGACGCCAAAGCGTTCCTGCAAGGACAGCACGTGGAAGTCGCCAAGGCGATGTTGAGCGTCGGTGTTCAGATGGCGGGTCGCCTGGTTGAAGGCGAATTCGACAAGGACGAGGGGTCACGGGTTCTTCATTGATCCCCGTCTGTCGTTTTTCTTGATGTCGCTATTCATCGGCTTCTCAGTCCCTGGAGAAGCCTCGCGCGGTGAAGCTCGCGCCCTGTCTGTCAGTTAGCCCAAACGAATATTCAGGCTCTGAGCGTCCCCGGTGCGGGCGGCGCTGATCAGTTGTTGCCGCGATTGCGGGCTCAACGGGTTGATCCAGCTGACTACCGTGTGGCTGCGACCCAGGCGCAGCGCTTCGCAGGTCAGTTGCTGGGCGCTCTGGGTGCCCCGCGGTTGCAGCAACAGAATGCGCTCGCGGTTGAGGCCGGCATCTCGCAGCCAGGCTTGAGTCAGGCTGGCGGGTGGCGCGATCAGTGTCAGCCAGCGTGCATCCTGGTCCTGGCTCAATTCCCTGAGGATCGGTGCCAGCAGGCTCAGGCAGTTCCCGGTTGCACCACGCAGTGACAGCTCGCTGAAAACGTCAGGTTCGGCGCTCCAGGGGGACTCGACTACGTCTTTCAGAATCGGCGCCAATGGCTGCGCCATGAACGCTTCGAACAACGGCAGTTGGGTTTGCTGTGGTGATGGCTGTGGGAACTGCATGGTGCCTCCTTTAGCGGCGAATGACGCCGACACTCAAGCCTTCGATCACCAGTTCCTGGTCTTGAAGGTTCACTTCAATCGGGGCGAACTCGGGGTTCTCGGCGATCAGCCAGACTTTGCTGCCTTCACGCTTGAAGCGCTTGACGGTCACTTCGTCGCCGATTCGCGCCACCACGATCTGGCCGTTACGGGCTTCGCGGGTGGTGTGGACCGCCAGCAGGTCACCGTCGAAAATGCCGATATCCTTCATGCTCATCCCATGGACGCGCAGCAGGTAGTCGGCGCGCGGATGGAAGAAGGCGGGATTGATGTTGCAGGACTCTTCGATGTGTTGCTGCGCAAGAATCGGGGCGCCGGCTGCGACCCGGCCAATGATCGGCAGGGTGGAATCGTCGGCCTTGGCTTCGAAGCCGGGGATGCGAATGCCACGGGAGGCGCCAGGCGTCATCTCGATTGCACCCTTGCGGGCCAGTGCCTTGAGGTGTTCTTCCGCCGCGTTGGGTGATTTGAAACCCAGTTCCTGAGCGATTTCCGCGCGGGTAGGTGGATAACCGTTGTCTTCCAGGCAGCGTTTGATGAAGGCCAGAATCTCGGCTTGGCGTGGCGTCAGCTTTAGCATATTGATCGCTCTGTTTTTTTATACAGTGACTGGGATTATATACAGTGAGCCGGTCTTGGCAATGCTCCTTTTTTTAATGGCCGCCGGACGGTCAATCAGGCAGTGGATTGAAGCTTCGCTGTTGTGTGGTTAAATGTCTGACCGACCATTCCCGAAACGAACTGCCAGGCTTGACAAGGCGCAGGCTGAAACGTATGTTTCAAACAAGTGTTTGTCAGGCGGAGTAGCCATGGCCCAGTCGGAAACCGTTGAACGCATTCTCGATGCTGCCGAGCAGTTGTTCGCGGAAAAAGGTTTCGCCGAAACCTCGTTGCGCCTGATCACCAGCAAGGCCGGTGTCAACCTGGCGGCGGTGAACTATCACTTCGGTTCGAAGAAGGCGTTGATCCAGGCGGTTTTCTCGCGGTTCCTCGGGCCGTTCTGCATCAGTCTCGATAAAGAGCTGGAGCGGCGCCTGGCCAAACCTGAAATCAGGCCGACACTCGAAGAGTTGCTGGAAATCCTCGTCGAGCAGGCTCTGGTGGTGCAGCCGCGCAGTGGCAACGACCTGTCTATCTTCATGCGTTTGCTGGGACTGGCGTTCAGTCAGAGCCAGGGGCACTTGCGTCGTTATCTGGAAGACATGTACGGCAAGGTGTTCCGCCGCTACATGATACTGGTCAACGACGCGGCACCGCGTATTCCGCCCATCGAGCTGTTCTGGCGCGTGCACTTCATGCTCGGTGCTGCGGCGTTCAGCATGTCCGGTATCAAGGCCTTGCGGGCGATTGCTGAAACCGACTTCGGCGTGAATACCTCGATCGAGCAGGTCATGCGTCTGATGGTGCCATTCCTGGCCGCCGGCATGCGTGCCGAATCCGGTGTGACGGACGCGGCCATGGCCACTGCCCAGTTGCGTCCACGCAGCAAATCGACACCGGTTGCCGCCAAGGTTTAACCGCACACGGGTGGGCGCGGCAGCCGACATCCGCTAAGCTAGCCGCCCATGCCGACTCTCGTTCTGAACCCGTTTTCCATTGATATCGCCGACCTGCCGGGCACAGCGCCCGGCGGCGAATTCGTGTGGGCCGGGTTTTCTGTTATCAAGGAATTTTTATGACTGCTGGCTTGCAAGGCTCGTTGATGGTGGACGTCGCCGGTACCTGGCTGACGGCTGAAGATCGCCAATTGTTGCGCCAGCCCGAAGTGGGCGGCCTGATCATCTTTGCCCGTAACATCGAGCACCCACGCCAGGTGCGTGAATTGAGTGYGGCGATCAGAGCCGTCCGTCCCGACTTGTTGCTGGCTGTGGACCAGGAGGGCGGTCGTGTGCAGCGCCTGCGCCAGGGTTTCGTGCGCTTGCCCGCCATGCGCGCCATCGCCGACAACCCGAACGCCGAGTACCTGGCCGAGCAGTGCGGCTGGATCATGGCGACCGAAGTGCTGGCCGTCGGCCTGGACCTGAGCTTCGCCCCGGTGCTCGACCTCGATTACCAGCGCAGTGCGGTGGTGGGTACCCGTTCGTTCGAGGGTAACCCGGAGCGCGCCGCTCAATTGGCCGGTGCATTCATCCGCGGGATGAACAGCGCAGGCATGGCGGCCACCGGCAAGCATTTCCCCGGTCACGGCTGGGCGGAAGCGGATTCCCACGTCGCGATCCCGAATGATGAGCGCAGCCTCGACGAGATCCGTGCCAACGACCTGGTGCCGTTTGCCAAATTGAGCAAGCAGCTGGCCGCGGTCATGCCGGCCCACGTTATTTATCCACAAGTCGATACCCAGCCCGCTGGTTTCTCCCGCCGCTGGTTGCAGGACATCCTGCGTGGCGAGTTGCAGTTCGACGGGGTGATCTTCAGTGACGACCTGTCCATGGCGGGCGCCCACGTGGTCGGCGATGCCGCCAGCCGTATCGAAGCGGCGCTGACTGCCGGTTGCGACATGGGCCTGGTGTGCAACGACCGTGCGGCTGCCGAGCTCGCCCTGAGCGCTGCCCAGCGTCTGAAGGTCAAGCCTTCCGAGCGCATTGCGCGGATGCGCGGCCAGTCGTTCGCCAGCACCGAATACCGTCAGGACCCGCGCTGGCTGGCCGCTGTCGGCGCGCTCAAAGAAGCTCAATTGATTGATTAAGGACTGTTCGTTATGACGGTTTACGCGATTATCGGTGGCACTGGCCTGACTCAACTCGAAGGCCTGAGCATTCGCCAGTCACTGGCAGTGGACACGCCTTATGGTGCACCTTCGGCCGACATTCAGATCGGCGAGTATGCCGGCAAGGAAGTGCTTTTTCTCGCGCGTCACGGTCATCCCCATCGTTTTCCGCCGCATCAGGTCAACTACCGCGCCAACCTCTGGGCGCTGAAGCAGGCAGGGGCGCAAGCGATTCTCGCAGTCAATGCCGTGGGTGGAATTCACTCAGCCATGGGCACAGGGCATTTCTGCGTGCCGCATCAGTTGATCGACTACACCAGCGGTCGTGAGCACACCTACTTTGCCGATGACCTGGAGCAGGTCACCCATATCGACTTCAGCTACCCCTACAGCGAACCGTTGCGCCAGCAACTGATCGCGGCATTGGCGGCGGAAGGTGTGGGCTACAGCAGTCATGGCGTGTATGCGTGCACTCAAGGGCCGCGCCTGGAGACAGTGGCTGAAATCGCCCGGCTGGAGCGCGATGGCTGCGACATCGTCGGCATGACCGGTATGCCGGAGGCCGCCCTGGCCCGGGAACTGGAACTGGATTACGCCTGTCTGGCGCTGGTGGTGAACCCGGCGGCGGGCAAGTCGACGGCGGTGATCACCATGGCCGAAATCGAGCAGGCGTTGCATGACGGCATGGGCAAGGTGAAATCGACATTGGCGCGGGTGCTCAAGGGCTGAGTTCACTCGACACCGAGTGGCTTCCTTCGCTGGCAAGCCAGCTCCTACAGTGTCGCGTCGAATACAAATTCTACGAACGCCACTGAACCTGTGGGAGCTGGCTTGCCAGCGAAGAGGCCGGTTCAGGCGCCGCAAATCTCAGCGTTTTTCGAGGTTTTCCGGCAGCGGCGCAAACAGCGCTTCGATATCATCGCCCTGCAGTTTCCAGTCCCCGGCCTTGCGCCCATCCAGCACGCCGGCCGCGAGGTCGGATTTTTCCTTTTGCAGGTGCTGAATCTTTTCTTCCACCGTGCCGCGCGCAATCAGTTTATAAACGAACACCGGCTTCTCCTGGCCGATGCGATACGCCCGGTCAGTCGCCTGGTTTTCCGTCGCCGGGTTCCACCACGGATCGTAATGAATCACCGTGTCCGCTTCGGTCAGGTTCAGGCCAACGCCACCGGCCTTCAGGCTGATCAGAAATATCTGACGCTTGCCGCTCTGGAATTCCTTCACCGGCGTGCGGCGGTCGCGGGTCTGGCCGGTCAGCAGGGCGTAGGCCACGCCGCGTTTGTTCAGTTCGTCTTCGATCAGCGACAGCATTGAAGTGAACTGCGAGAACAGGAGGATCCGTCGACCTTCTTCGAACAATTCCTCGAGCATTTCCATCAGGCTGTCGAGCTTGCCTGACGTGCTGCCACGGCTTGGCAGGGTCGCCTCGTTGACCAGGCGCAAATCGCAGCACACCTGGCGCAGTTTCAGCAGCGCTTCGAGAATGATGATCTGGCTGCGGGCCACGCCTTTGCGGGTGATCTCGTCGCGGACTTTCTTGTCCATGGCCAGGCGCATGGTTTCGTACACGTCGCGTTGGGCCTCGTTGAGTTCGACCCAGTGGATGATCTCGGTTTTCGGTGGCAACTCGGTGGCCACCTGTTCCTTGGTGCGGCGCAGCAGGAAAGGTTTGATCCGGCCGTTGAGGTGCTGGAGCCTGACCTCGCTGGTGCGTTTTTCAATCGGCACGCGGTAATCGCGGTTGAAGCTTTTGACGTCGCCCAACCAGCCGGGCAAGAGGAAGTGAAACAGCGACCACAGCTCGCCCAGATGGTTTTCCAGCGGCGTGCCGCTCAGGCACAGGCGTTGCCGGGCATTGAGCTCACGGGCAGCCTGGGCGGCCTTGCTGCTCGGGTTCTTGATGTATTGCGCTTCGTCCAGCACCAGTATGTGCAAGGGCTGCGCCGCCAGGCGTTCGACATCCTTGGGCAGCAGCGCATAGGTGGTCAGGATCAGATCGTAGTCAGCCAGCTTGTCGAAGTGCTTTTTGCGGCTGGCACCGTATAGCGCCAGTACCTTGAGCTGCGGCGTAAAGTGCGCCGCTTCGTCGAGCCAGTTGGGAATCAGGCTGGTCGGCATTACGACCATGCACGGCCGATCGAGGCGGCCGGCGTTTTTCTCGCTCAGAACATGCGCCAGTGTCTGCAGGGTTTTGCCCAGGCCCATGTCGTCCGCGAGAATTCCACCCACTTCCAGTTGTCGCAGCGACTGCATCCAGCTCAAGCCTTCGAGCTGATACGGACGCAGCGTCGCATTCAGGCCGTCCGGGGCGGTGGCCGTGTGGTCCTTGATGTCGCGCAGCCGCTGGGCAAGGGTGCGGATCTGTTCGCCACCCTCCCACAGTAGTGGCATGTCTTCCAGCGGGTTCAGGCGCGTGGCATCGGCCTTGCTCAGGCGCAGCGTGGTGTCGCCGGGCTCCTGCAGGTAGAACTCGCCGAGGGTGGCCAGCACCGGCTTCAAGCGGCCGAAGGGCAGGGCGACTTGCAGCGGGCCGTACTCGGAGTTCGGGCGATTGGGGATGTTGACCAGGATCAGCTCGTCGTCGCGGCGTCGGGCCAGGCGTTCCGGGTTGAGGATTTCGGTGTGGGAGCGCATCAGGTTGAGCAGGATCGGCAACAGGCTCAGGCGTTCGCCGTTGACGATGATCCCCAGTTCCAGGTCGAACCAGTCGCGCTCCGGTGCCTGTTCGACCGTTGCGTACCAGTCGTCTACCACCGTCAGGTCGAAACCGAAGTCCTCGTCGATCTGCAATTCCCAGCCCTGGGTGCGCAACTTCGGCAGTTCATTGAGGGTAAAGGTCAGCCAGGCGCTGTCATTGACCATCTCGAACAGCTCGCCGGCACTTTCCGGCAAGGCCTTGCTTTGCCGGGTGGCGACTTTGAAACCGAGGATTCGCAGCTGTTCCCGGTAGGACTGTTCCACTTCCGGGTGGCGTTTTATCCGCAGCGTCTGGGTTTCCTGACGAATCAGGATGTCGGAGTTTCTCTGCCCGGACACGTACTCGTCCAGGTAGCTGAAAGACAGCGCCGCCCGATGCTGAATGTACCGCTGCATTCGGCCGTTGCGCGGTTCGAACGCGCTGAACTCGATGCTGGCCAGCCACAGGCGCGGGACGGGCTGCACATTGTCCACCAGCACTTGCGGCGGGGCTTTCGGGCTGCGGTTTTCCAGGACTGCCTGGAGTTTTTCCAGAAGTTCGGCGTCTTTGGCGRCAGCGGGGTAGTCGAGGGTTTCCTGCACTTGCAGGAGCACCGCTGCGCAATGTTTGCAGTTGATGTGGACCGGGCAGGAGCAGGTGGCGTCGACCATCAGCAGCGTGCCCTTGGCTGACTCGCGCAGGCGAATGGTCTGACGGTAAACGTTACTGCCAGAGCCTTCGCAGGCGGCAATGATCGTGGCGTCACCGGCCTCGACGATCCTGACACGATTCTCCAGCGCGTAACGGCGACCACGCTCCAGGCTCTGTTCCTTGAATCGGCTGACCCAGGATGGTGCCAGGGGTTTGCTCAGGGTCGCGGACATAGGGAATCAGTCCGGAATTTCTTCGGGAGCTGCTCGGGGTGCGGGAGCGGTCAGCGAGGTGATCTTGATCAGCAGGCCGAGGTGGCCGTTGTCGAGGAAGTTCAACTGGCCGTTCTTGGTGTGGCTTTCCTGTTTCAGGCGCTCGCTGGCGGTCACCATGCCATTGGCATCGATCTGATTGACCCAGAAATCGGCGTCGACGTCGGTAAAGCGTCCCAGCGTCATGTTCAGCGTGCCCTCGATCGGGAACTGACCATATTGTTCCTTGCCGTCGCTGATCGCCACTTTGCTGGCGTTTTCGCCGAGAGTCTGTTGCCAGGCCTTGTGCAGCAACACCGTGTAGTCGGCGCTGCTGGTGAGTTTTTCCACCTCGCCATTCAGGCTTGGTGTACGCAGGCTGTCGGGGCTGACGGGTTGGGCGCCAGCGGCCCAGTCTTCCGGTGCGGCGCGGCTGACAATCGCCGGCACGGCGTTTTGACGGACCAGAATCATTTCGACCTGATACAGGTCATCGGCAAATGCCGTGGGTGCAACCAGTGCTGGCATCAACAGGGTCAGCAAGGTCAGTGAGCGAAACAGGCGCATGCGGCGTCCTTCAAGCAGTTTTCGGAACGAGGCGCTCGAACAGCGCCTCTACAGTATTAAAGCGCTCTTCCGGGCGCTCCATCGGAACCATGAACTTGAACATCGTGGCGCCTTCGAATTTGTAGCGTTTTGGCTGGCTCTGGATCAGTTTGATCAGGGTCAGCGGGTCGACCGGCGTCTGTGCGGCGAACTCGACGCGACCGCCTTGGGGGCCGCCATCGACTTTCTTGATGCCCAGTTGCTCGGCCTGCAATTTCAATGCAGTGATGCGGATCAGGTTCTTGGTCGGTTCCGGCAACAGGCCGAAACGGTCAATCATCTCCACCTGCAAATCCTTGAGGCCGTCCTCATCGGTGGCCGAGGCGATGCGCTTGTAGAGAATCAGGCGGGCGTGAACGTCCGGCAGGTAGTCCTCGGGAATCAACGCCGGCACGCGCAAGTTGACTTCCGGACCACCGCCGAGCGGTTGGTCGAGGTTCGGCTGCTCGCCCTTGCGGATCGACTTTACTGCGCGCTCGAGCATTTCCATGTACAGCGTGAAGCCGACGGCCTGGATCTGCCCGCTCTGGCCGTCGCCGAGCAGTTCGCCGGCGCCACGGATTTCCAGGTCGTTGGTGGCGAGCACGAAGCCCGCGCCGAGGTCCTGGGTGTTGGCAATCGCTTCCAGGCGCTTTTCCGCGTCCGGGGTGATTTGCTGGCGTGGCGGCGTCAGCAGGTAGGCGTAGGCCTGGTGGTGGCTGCGTCCGACCCGGCCGCGCAACTGGTGCAACTGTGCCAGGCCGAACTTGTCGGCACGCTCGATGATGATGGTGTTGGCGCTCGGCACGTCGATGCCGGTCTCGATGATGGTCGAGGCGATCAGCACGTTGAAGCGCTTGTGGTAGAAGTCGCTCATCACCTGTTCGAGATCGCGTTCGCGCATCTGCCCATGACCGATAGCGATCCGTGCTTCCGGTACCAGCTCGGCGAGGTCGGCGGCACATTTCTCGATGGTCTTCACGTCGTTGTGCAAGTAATAGACCTGACCGCCACGCAGCAACTCACGCAGCAAGGCCTCTTTGACCGTGCTCTTGTTCTGCTCCATGACGAAGGTGCGTACCGACAGACGACGAGCCGGCGGCGTGGCGATGATCGACAGATCGCGCATGCCCGACACCGCCATGTTCAGCGTGCGCGGAATCGGCGTAGCGGTCAGGGTCAGGATGTCGACTTCACTGCGCAGCGCCTTGAGCTGTTCTTTCTGGCGTACGCCGAAACGGTGTTCTTCGTCGATAATCACCAGGCCGAGGTTTTTGATCTTCACGTCGTCCTGCAGCAACTTGTGCGTGCCGATGACGATGTCGATCTTGCCTTCGGCCAGGTCCGCGACCGCCGCATTCACTTCCTTGGCCGACTTGAAGCGGCTCATCACTTCCACAGTCACCGGCCAGTCGGCGAAGCGGTCGCGGAAGCTGTTGTAATGCTGCTGGGCGAGCAGGGTGGTCGGCACCAGGATCGCCACCTGGCGACCGCCATGCACGGCAATGAACGCGGCGCGCATCGCCACTTCGGTCTTGCCGAAGCCGACGTCGCCGCACACCAGGCGATCCATTGGCTTGGGCGCGAGCATGTCTTCGCGCACCGCTTCGATGGTGGTTTGCTGGTCCGGGGTTTCTTCGAACGGGAAGCCGGCGCTGAAGGTGGCGTAGTCGGCTTTCGGATCGGCGAAAGCGTAGCCTTCGCGGGCGGCACGACGGGCATAGATGTCGAGCAACTCGGCGGCCACGTCACGCACCTGTTCGGCGGCTTTGCGCTTGGCTTTCTGCCAGGTCTCGGAACCGAGGCGGTGCAGCGGGGCCAGGGCGTCGTCGCTGCCGGTGTAGCGGGCGATCAGGTGCAGGTTGGCCACCGGCACGTAAAGCTTGGCGCCTTCGGCGTACTCCAGGGCGAGGAATTCAGCGGTCTGGCTATCGATTTCCAGGGTTGCCAGGCCCAGGTAGCGACCGACACCGTGGTCGATGTGCACCACCGGCGCACCTTCACGCAGCTCGGTGAGGTTCTTGATCACGGCATCGTTGTTGGCATCGGCGCGCTTTTCGCGGCGACGGCGCTGCATCACGCGCTGGCCGAACAGCGGGCTTTCCGCGACGAGGGCCAGGGCCGGGTCGTCGAGCAGCAAGCCTTCGTCGAGCGGGGCGATGGTGATCGCCAGGCGATCCTTGCCAGCGACAAAGTCCGGCCAGCTGTCGACGGTTTTCGGTCGCAGCTTCAGRCGTTCCAGCAGCTCCAGCAACACTTCGCGGCGRCCTGCSGATTCGGCGGTAAACARCACGCGACCGGGGAACTGGTCGAGGAATTCGGCCAGTGCCGCCATTGGCTGAGTGGCCTTGGCTTCGATCGCCAGGTTGGGC
>NZ_JBFUIC010000149.1:0-10797 GCF_056402075.1 Pseudomonas sp. P4_C3 | reverse complement strand
ACAACCGCCATCGCGAGCAAGCTCGCTCCCACAGTTTTTATCGGTGTAACGGCTTAGTCGGTTGAAAGAACACCACGACGCACCTGGTCACGCTCGATGGATTCGAACAGTGCCTTGAAGTTACCTTCGCCGAAACCATCGTCGCCCTTGCGCTGGATGAATTCGAAGAACACCGGCCCCATCAGGGTCTCCGAGAAGATCTGCAACAGCAGGCGCTTGTCGCCCGACTCGGACGAACCGTCCAGCAAAATGCCCCGCGCTTGCAGTTCACCGACCGGCTCGCCGTGGTTCGGCAGACGGCCTTCGAGCATTTCGTAGTAGGTCTCCGGCGGCGCGGTCATGAAGCGCATGCCGATGCTTTTCAGGTGATCCCAGGTCTTGAGCAGGTCATCGGACAGGAACGCAACGTGCTGGATGCCCTCGCCGTTGAACTGCATCAGGAACTCTTCGATCTGCCCGGCGCCCTTGGACGATTCTTCGTTCAACGGAATGCGGATCATGCCATCGGGCGCGGTCATGGCCTTGGAGGTCAGGCCGGTGTACTCGCCCTTGATGTCGAAGTAGCGGATTTCGCGGAAGTTGAACAGCTTCTCGTAAAAGTTGGCCCAGTAGGCCATGCGACCGCGATACACGTTGTGGGTCAGGTGATCGATGATCTTCAGGCCGGCGCCAACAGGGTGGCGGTCCACGCCTTCGATGAACACGAAATCGATGTCATAGATCGAACTGCCCTCGCCGAAACGGTCGATCAGGTACAGCGGCGCGCCACCGATGCCTTTGATCGCCGGCAGGTTCAGCTCCATCGGGCCGGTTTCAATGTGGATCGGCTGGGCGCCGAGTTCCAGGGCACGCTTGTAGGCTTTTTGCGAATCCTTGACGCGAAACGCCATGCCGCACACCGACGGACCGTGCTCGGCCGCAAAGTACGAGGCCACGCTATGGGGTTCGTTATTGAGGATCAGGTTGATCGCGCCCTGGCGATACAGGTGCACGTCCTTGGAACGGTGGGTCGCCACCTTGGTGAAGCCCATGATCTCGAAGATCGGCTCCAGGGTGTTCGGGGTTGGCGATGCGAGCTCGATGAATTCAAAGCCCATCAGGCCCATTGGGTTTTCGTATAGATCTGCCATGGTCGGCGCCTCATCATTTTTTTATCAATTAACAAAGGTTAGTTGTAAGCAATGCTGAGACTGGCGGGTGGCGCACAGGAGATGCCCCGCACACTGCGGGCGAGAAAGTCACCGTAGATCAGTTGAAACCCGAATATCTTCATTGTCGACCCAAGGCTCTTGCGGGCGAGGCTTCTGCTGCCAGAAGACGATTATTATTGTATGCGTAAACCGATTCTACACAGCGTAAATCAGTTTGTCCGCCTTCTGTATCAAATCCCCTTTTTCCCTGCTCGTGCAAGGGGTTTATTGCACAGGAAAATCCCTGCCAATATCAGCCCGCCGCCCAGACACATGGCCAGCGTCAGCGGCTCACCCAGCAGCAGCGCGCCAAGGACTACCGCCGTCAGTGGGTTCAAGGCAATGAACACCCCGGAACGCATCGCGCCGATTTTGCGGATGCCTTCGTAATAGCCGATATAGGCCAGCGCCGAACCCAGCACGCCCAGGTACAAAAGGCTCAACCATTGCTGTGCACCCAGCTGGCTGATCGCGGCGACACTCACCTCGCCGCGGACGATGCTAGTCATCCAGAGCATGCCGGTKCCGAGCAAAATCGAATAGGTCACTGTTTGCACCGGTCCCAGGGTCTGGTTCAGCTCTCTGGAGAACAGCGAGTAGACTCCCCAGCCGAGGACACAGCCAAAAATCAGCAGATCGCCGAGCCAGGCACCAGCACCGACACCGACACCGCCGGCCAGTAATTGCGGATCGCGGCTGACGATCACCATGCTGGCGCCCGCCATGCAGATCGCAATACCCACGACTTTTGCCTTGTTCAAACGCTCCTTGAACAGCAGCCAGGAGGCCAGCCCGATCACGGCCGGATTCAGTGCCACGATCAAGGATGCCCGTGAAGCATTGATGTAGTGCAGGCCGTAAAAGAAGCACAGGTTGTAAAAAAAAATCCCGAAAAAGCCAAGCAAAAGCAATTGCAGCCATTGCCGGGCGCTAGGCCGAACCATCGGTATCCGCGCCATGCGCACAAACAGCAGCAACGCCACGCTGGCCAGTAGAAACCGCAGGCTGGCCGCCAGCAGTGGGTTGAGGCTATCGGCCAGATAGCGTCCGGCAACGAAGGTGCCACCCCACACCATGGTGACCGCCGCCAGTTTCAGATACACCGGCAGATCCGAGGGTTTTGACAGCGCTTGCTCGCAGATCGTCATTAGATTCCAGGACCGGATATTGGAGAGATGACGTATCATTTGACTAATACCCAGTCATCGTAAAATGAGCAAACACTCATGACCCTCACTCAACTGGAGATTTTCTCCCTCGTGGCCGAACTCCAAGGCTTCACGGCAGCAGCCAATCGCCTGGGTATTTCCCAATCGGCGGTGTCCCATGCCTTGAAGTCCCTGGAACTGGAGTTGGGTGTCGAGCTGTTGCGCCGCCATCAATCCCGGGTCGAGTTGAGCGACATTGGCCAGCAGTTGTTGCTGCGCGCCCGAACGATGCTCGGCCTGGCCAACACCCTGCGCCAGGAAGCGGCCGATGCGAGGGGCATGAAACGCGGCACGCTGCGCATCGGCTCCTTCGGCCCGACCTCATCGATCAAATTGCTGCCGTTGATTCTGCAGCAGTTCCGCGCCGCCCATCCCGGCATAGAGGTGCATATCGACGAAGGCCCCGACCGCCAGGTGCTCCAGTGGCTAGAGGAACGACGGATCGACATCGGCTTTGTTGTGTTGCCCGAGGAGCGTTTCGACACGGTCGCGTTGATCGAAGACCAGATGGTCGCGCTACTGCCCGCCGACCACCCGCTGGCGGTTCACGACAGCCTCAGTCTGAAGGATCTATGCGATTTCCCGTTTGTGCTGACCGAGGCCGGTTCTTCGGAGCTGGTTTCACGCCTGTTCACGGCGGCCCGACTGACGCCCAACATCCGTTATCGCTGCTCACAGTTGATCAGCACCCTGGATGTCGTCACTCGTGGCGACGGGGTGACGGTAGTTGCCGAAGGTTCATTGCCCAATCAAATTGACGGCCGCTGTGTGAAAAAACCGCTGTCGCCGGCAGTGTTGCGCCAAGTCGGCCTGGCGGTGCTCGATCGACGCCAGGCATCACCCGCGACGCTGGCCTTTATCAAACTGGCCGAAAGCCTTGACTGGCGTTGAGCGGCATAACCGCCAAGGGCCAACTATCATGGCCCGTACCCGAACTCTTCGTGGGAGGCGTTTTGCCCTGCCAGCGTTTGAGAGCCTTACTTCTTCGTGACAGGATTCGCGAATGCCGCTGAAAGCCAAAACCCGCAGTCGCAGCACAAGAATGGCTGTCACCCTGATCAGTGGATTGCTCCCGGTGCTGCTGGGGGCCGCCATTCTTTACATGCAAGCAGGGCGTGCGCTCAAACAAAATGCCGAACAAACCGCCGAAGAAGCGATTCGCCAGTTCGACTTGATGCTCGACAACAGCGCCCAGGCCGCTCGTGAACTGCTGCCACTGGCGGGCCAAAGTTGCGCTGACGTCAGTCTGGCCCTGCGCGAGCAGGTCACTCGCCGCCCCTTCGTGAGTTCAACCAATCTGGTGTGGAACAACAACCTCTATTGCAGCTCTCTGTTCGGCGACTACCAGGAGAAGGTCAACCCCGGTGACTACACCCAGGGCGCCTTATGGCTCAGGAACGGCAATCCGGTAACGCCCGACACCGCCTTGCTGGTATACCGCCTGAGCGAAGGAAAAAAAGGGGCACTGACGACCCTCTATGGTCATCACTTGAGTCATATTCTGCGTTTGATCGGCCGCAAGACCTTGCTCTTGCTGCAAGTAGGCCCGGACTGGATAGCCGCCGACGGCAAGGTTCACAGGGGCGCCGCGCCGGACCTGCCCGTTGCGCAAAGTCGATTGGCCTCCCGGCACTATGCTTTTGCCGTGGAAGCCGGCTTTCCCGAAGGCGAAACCTGGCGATACATGAGAAACGAATATCCGCCATTGTTCAGCTTGCTGATTTTCTTCGGTGTGATTGCCGGGTCAATCGGTCATTTCCTGCAAAAACGCTCATCGGCACCCACCCAGGAAATGCAGCGGGCACTGGAAGCTCAAGAGTTCATTCCGTATTTCCAGCCCGTGGTGCATGGCGACAGCAAAAACTGGTCCGGCGCGGAAGTGCTGATGCGCTGGAAACATCCGAAGGAAGGTCTGGTGCGTCCGGACCTGTTCATCCCGTTTGCCGAGCACTCCGGGCTGATCGTACCAATGACCCGCTCGCTGATGCGACAAACCGCCGCCCTGCTCGCCCCGCACTCCGCCAGATTCAACAAGCCGTTTCACATTGGCATCAATATCACCGCCAGCCATTGTCAGGACCTGGAGCTGGTCAAGGATTGTCGCGAGTTTCTCGATGCGTTCGAGCCGGGCTCGATCCATCTGGTGCTGGAACTGACCGAACGTGAACTGATCGTGCCCACGACCATCACCCTGCAACTATTGGAGCAACTTCGCGAACTAGGCGTGAAAATCGCCATCGACGACTTCGGCACGGGCCACTCGAGCCTTGGCTACCTGCGGCAGTTCAATGTGGACTTCCTGAAAATCGACCAGAGCTTTGTCGCCATGATCGGCATCGACACACTCTCCAGCCACATCCTGGACAGCATCATCGAGCTGGCGGCCAAGCTCGACCTTGCCCTGGTGGCCGAAGGTGTCGAAACCCGTGAACAGAGTGATTACCTGAGCGCTCATCAGGTCAACTTCCTGCAAGGTTATCTGTTCGGCAAACCCATGCCCGGCGCGGAGTTCATTAGTGCATTAAGCAACCATTAACTAGCGGATTTAACCGATAAAACAACGACCACACGCACCAATTTGAATCAAAACACTACTGCCGTTACATGAAAAAAAAGACAGGATTTACTCTTGGCCAATTAACTACTACAATTTTACATGCCTGTGCTAAATTGGCAGGTGAGCCACTATCACCGAGTCGCTTCAAGGCTCTTGGCTTATAGCTTTGTTTGCGGTTGGTATCAGCCAAACACACTATTGGAGTAAAGATATTGTCCAGACTCGCTGAATTCCGTGCAGCCGAAAAGGCTCTTCAAGAACAGCTCAAGCAGCTGGAGTCCTTGAAGAACGATGCCGGGCTCAAGAAAGAAATTGAATTCGAAGAAAAGCTCCAGGGCTTGATGAAAACCTATGGCAAGAGCCTGCGCGACATCATCGCCATTCTCGACCCCAACCCGGCAAAATCCGGCCTGCAGCAGGCAGCCGCACCTAAAACCCGCCGCGCCCGTGTGGTCAAGGTTTATCAGAACCCGCACACCGGCGAGCTGATTGAAACCAAGGGCGGCAACCACCGCGGCCTGAAAGCCTGGAAAGAACAGTACGGTGCAGCCACCGTTGATTCGTGGCTGCGCGGCTAACTCTCGCGGCGACAAAAAAGCCCTGCTTATGCAGGGCTTTTTCATGGGTTATCTAAATGCCCGGGGCGGACACCAGCCAACTACCTGACTGCCACCAACTTTGTGCTTAATCCATTTGGATATCTAAAATTTTCTTCATGCATCGAAAAAGCACTGTCGCTTACTAAAGTTTCAAGCTGTTTCGGGCAGCGTCTATTTCATCCTGGCTCGCCTTATAAGCCTCAGCCTGCCCGGCGTAGGAAAGAACATAGGCCTTATCGGCATCCACCGCAGCCACCAATGTTTGAGAAAGCACATGCCTGCCATTTTGCGTGATGGTGCAGGTTGTTTCCAGCGCGGCCAATCGACTCAACGTAGTCGAATGAATGCGCGTACAGACACTTTGATACCCGCCCTGAAAGAAGTCTTTTTGAACTGACTTGCGCATCTCCAGCAATACGCCTTCGAGGTTTACCTGGTGATCGCTTTGCACCGGACTCATGGTCAGTTCCATCACCATGAGCGGCGATCCATTCTGATCATTTTTTACCGCCCGCTGGCGACTGACCCCAGACGCCGATTCAGGCACGACTTCGACCTGCCAGCCTTCCGGCCAGGTCACTACTGGCGCATCGGCGCGGGCAACGCCAGCCAGCGAAAGCACGCTTAGCAAGATGAACAGCACGTTACGGAATCGAATCATTGCAATGGGCACTCACGGATCAAGCCGTAAAGTCTGGGCCCAGGCCGGCTGTCAGGCAATAGCCGACTGTTTGGGTTTGGTGATGTCCGAGCCCTTGCGTATCATTGTCGCCATTCGTTAGCCCACATATTTCCCGGAGGGCCCATGAGCCTGCACGAATTGAACACCTTCCCCGGCGTCACCGCCCAACCGGACGCCGCCACGCAGAAGTTTGTCTTCAACCACACCATGCTGCGGGTCAAGGACATCACCAAGTCCCTGGATTTCTACACACGCATTCTGGGCTTTACGCTGGTGGAAAAACGCGACTTCCCGGAAGCCGAGTTCAGTCTGTATTTCCTGGCGCTGGTCGACAAAAACCAGATCCCGGCCGATGCCGTCGCGCGCACCGAGTGGATGAAATCGATCCCCGGCATCCTGGAGCTGACCCACAACCATGGCACCGAGAACGATCCGGATTTCGCCTACCATAATGGCAACACCGACCCCCGCGGTTTCGGCCATATCTGCATCTCGGTACCGGACATCGTCGCCGCGTGCGAGCGCTTTGAAGCACTGGGCTGCGATTTCCAGAAACGCTTGAGCGATGGTCGTATGAAGAGCCTGGCGTTCATCAAGGACCCGGACGCCTACTGGATCGAGATCATTCAGCCAGCGCCACTGTAGGAGCGGGCTTGCTCGCGATAAACCTGAGAACACCGCGGGGCACCTGCCAACCAGCGTTATCGTTGACGACCATCGCGAGCGAGCTCGCTCCTACATAAGTGACGTGCAAGACAAAAAAACCCCATGATCATTCATGGGGTTTTGTGTTTTCAGCGCCGGGGTTTATGCCGGGGCAGAAGTACGGATCAAGTGATCGAAGGCACTCAGGGAAGCCTTGGCGCCCTCGCCCACTGCGATCACGATTTGCTTGTATGGCACGGTGGTCACATCGCCGGCGGCGAACACACCCCGCACCGACGTTTCACCGCGGGCATCGACGATGATCTCGCCACGGGGTGACAACTCAATGGTGCCTTTGAGCCAATCGGTGTTGGGCAGCAGACCGATCTGCACAAAGATTCCTTCCAGTTCCACACTGCGCAACTCGTCGCTCTGACGATCCTTGTAGCGCAGGCCGTTGACCTTCTGACCGTCGCCGGTGACTTCAGTGGTTTGAGCACTAGTGATCACGGTGACGTTCGGCAGGCTGTGCAACTTGCGCTGCAATACCGCATCGGCACGCAGCTGCACATCGAACTCCAGCAGCGTGACATGGGACACGATRCCGGCCAGATCGATSGCCGCTTCSACGCCGGAGTTRCCGCCGCCAATCACTGCCACGCGCTTGCCCTTGAACAGCGGGCCGTCACAGTGCGGGCAGTACGCCACGCCTTTGTTGCGGTATTGCTGCTCGCCCGGAACGTTCATTTCACGCCACCGTGCGCCGGTCGCCAGAATTAAGGTCTTGGCCTTGAGCTTCGCGCCGCTGGCGAAGTGGACTTCGTGCAACTCACCTTCTTTGCCAGTGATCAATTTGTCTGCGCGTTGCAAATTCATGATATCCACGTCGTACTGTTTGACGTGCTCCTCCAGGGCCACGGCCAGTTTCGGCCCTTCGGTTTCCTGCACCGAGATAAAGTTCTCGATGGCCATGGTGTCGAGCACCTGCCCACCAAAACGTTCGGCCGCGACACCGGTGCGAATGCCTTTACGGGCCGCGTAGATTGCCGCCGAGGCGCCGGCTGGCCCACCGCCGACCACCAGCACATCAAAAGCGTCTTTGGCGCTGATCTTCTCGGCCTGGCGCTCGATACCGCTGGTGTCGATTTTGGCGAGGATTTCTTCCAGACCCATGCGGCCTTGACCGAAGTTCACACCATTGAGGTAGATACTCGGCACCGCCATGATCTGGCGCTCATCGACTTCAGCCTGGAACAGCGCGCCGTCGATGGCGACGTGGCGAATGTTCGGGTTCAGTACCGCCATCAGGTTCAGCGCCTGGACCACGTCCGGGCAGTTCTGGCAGGACAGCGAGAAGTAAGTCTCGAAGTTGAACTCGCCCTTGAGCGAGCGGATCTGTTCGATCACTTCGACACTGGCCTTGRACGGGTGACCRCCGACTTGCAGCAAGGCCAGCACCAAGGAGGTGAATTCATGGCCCATCGGGATGCCGGCGAAACGCAGGCTGATATCGGCCCCGGGGCGATTGATCGAGAACGACGGCTTGCGCGCATCATCACCGTTGTCGAGCAAAGTAATCCGGGTGGAAAGACTGGCAACGTCTTTCAACAGTTCGAGCATTTCCTGGGATTTCGCACCGTCGTTGAGGGAAGCAACGATCTCGATCGGCTGGGTGACCCGTTCCAGGTACGATTTCAACTGGGCTTTAAGATTGGTGTCCAACATACGGGCGATTTCCTTGAATTCTTGAGACAAAAAAACGCCCGAGCGAATCTCGCCCGGGCGTTTTTATTGGGCGGTGCAGCTTGCTTAGAAGGTGCGGAAGTCCGCCCTGATGAAGRGCGTCACAGACTTAGATCTTGCCGACCAGGTCCAGGGACGGTGCCAGAGTGGCCTCGCCTTCTTTCCACTTGGCTGGGCAAACCTGACCTGGGTGAGCAGCGACATACTGGGCTGCCTTGATTTTGCGCAGCAACTCGGAAGCGTCACGGCCTACACCGCCGTCGTTCAGTTCAACGATCTTGATCTGGCCTTCAGGGTTGATCACGAAGGTGCCACGGTCAGCCAGACCGGCTTCTTCGATCAGCACGTCGAAGTTGCGGGAGATCGCGTGGGTCGGGTCGCCGATCATGGTGTACTGGATCTTGCCAATGGCTGGCGAAGTGTTGTGCCAGGCAGCGTGGGCAAAATGGGTGTCGGTAGAAACGCTGTAGATCTCGACGCCCAGCTTCTGGAACGCGTCATAGTTGTCGGCCAGGTCTTCCAGCTCGGTCGGGCAGACGAAGGTGAAGTCGGCCGGGTAGAAGAACACCACAGACCACTTGCCTTTCAGGTCAGCGTCCGAGACTTTTACGAAGTCGCCATTTTTGAATGCGTCAGCTTTGAACGGTTTAACTTGGCTGTTGATGATAGGCATCGTTGACTCTCCGTCAGGGGTTAAGAAGTTGATGGAGAGAACTTTACCCACTCGACGAACGGAAGGCTCATTGGCAAACCTGATGCTGCTGATTGGCTTTCGCTATTAGCCAGCTGTATTAATAGAAGAAAACGGTATCTAGGGTGACACGGGCTTTTCTGTGATGCGCGCCATGCCGAGGAACGGACTGGCTTCGATGTAACGCATGGCTGACTTCATGTCTTTCCAGCCTACATAGCTCATCAGCGACTTCAAATCCCAGCCACTTTGATGCGCCCAGGTCGCAAAGCCACGGCGCAAGGAGTGACTGGTGTAAAGCTCGCCGGCGATACCCGCCCGCGCCAACGCCTGACGCAATAACGGAATAACGCTATTGGCGTGCAATCCCTCCTCACCCAAATGCCCCCAACGGTCGATGCCACGGAACACCGGCCCACGTACCAGTGCCGCCTCGGTAATCCAGTCGATATAAGCCTGCACCGGACACAAGCGTTGCAAGGCCGGCGTCTGATAGGTCTTGCCGAGGTTGTCACGATCACTCTTGCTGCGCGGCAGATAGAGACTGATGCCGGAACCGGCGCTGGCCTGCACGTGTTCAACCTGAAGCCGGCACAACTCATCACTGCGAAAGCCGCGCCAGAAGCCCAGCAGAATCAACGCCATGTCGCGCCTGGCCCGCAGCAAACCCGGCCGGTCGCCTGCGGCCCTGGCGGTTTGCACTTCTAGTTCCAGACAACTGACCACCTGTTCCAGATGCCGAAGCTGCAAGGGTTCGGCTTGTTTTTCCTGGGCCGGGTGCAGCGCACGAATACCCTTGAATACTTTGCGCACCACCGGCGCCTTGGTGGGATCGGCAAAGCCCTGACTGTTGTGCCACTGCGCCAGCGCCGAAAGCCGCAACTTGAGCGTATTGATCGATAACACCCCGGCATGCGCCACCAGATACCGCGCCACGCTGTCGCCGGTGGCCGGCAGAAAACCACCCCATGTCACCTCAAAGTGTTCGATGGCCGCGCGATAGCTGCGGCGAGTGTTGTCGCGTGTCGCAGCCTGCAGGTAACGATCCAGCTCGGTCATTGCAAAACCTGTGTTGACTGATTGTAGGAGCGAGCTTGCTCGCGATGATCGTTAACGATGACGCTGGCCGTCTGAATGCACGCGGCGCTCTCTGGTTTTTCGCGAGCGAGCTCGCTCCTACAGGGTTTGTGTACGGAAATAGCTCGAGGAATACCTTGAAATCGTCATCACACGGGGTAATACCAGTATATCCCGTGTTAATAGCATTCAGTATTTAACTTTATGGATTGAATGGTACAATGTGTATTTACGTGGTACGTACCACACCATCAAAACCCGGGAGAACTCATGGCACGCGGCGGTGTAAATAAAGCGGTGGTTCAAGCCGCTCGGTTGGCGATCCTCGCCCGCGGCGAAAACCCCAGCATCGATGCCGTACGGATCGAGATGGGCAATACCGGTTCGAAAACCACGATCCATCGC
>NZ_JBFUIC010000148.1:0-11012 GCF_056402075.1 Pseudomonas sp. P4_C3 | reverse complement strand
GCCTTTACTGTCGTCCGGCTGGGTCAGGATGTAATCCTGCATGCTGGTGCCGTGACGCAGGGTGTTCTTGATGGTCAGCGAGTCGCTCAGGTCGTGCTCGATGGCGAAGGTCGCGGTGTCGGTGCGGGTCTTGCGGAAGTCGCGATCGGTCAGACCATAGAAGTTGCTGCTGTCGCCGCCGTCATTCGGCTTGTCCGGATTGGCCTTGGTACGGGCAGTCGAGCCACCGACCGGGATGGAGTACGGAATACCCGAGTCCGGCGTGTCATTGCTTTCGAGGTGGTAGTAGTCGAGGTTGACGCGTGTGTCCGTACCCAGGCCGAAGGCCAGGGACGGTGCAACACCCCAACGGTCGTAGTCGACGCTGTCACGTCCGGCGACGTTGCTCTCGTGGCTCAACAGGTTCAGACGGCCAGCGGCGGTGTCGGTGAACTGGTAGTTGCCGTCGAAGGTGTAGCGTTGGGTCTGGTCGGAGCCCCAGGTGAAACCACCGTCGAGCGAATCGCCCAGGTGCGCTTTCTTGCTGACCAGGTTGATGCTGCCGCCGGCGGCGCCACGGCCGCCGATCGCGGAGTTCGGGCCTTTGCTGACTTCGATCGATTCAACGGCGAAGATCTCGCGGCTCTGGGAACCGGTATCGCGCACGCCGTCCAGATAGGTGTCGCCCTGGGCGTCGAAGCCGCGGATGAACGGACGGTCGCCCTGCGGGTTGCCGCCTTCACCGGCACCGAAAGTGATGCCCGGAACAGTGCGCAGTGCGTCCTGCAAGTTGAGCGAACCGGTGTCTTTCAGAACCTGCTGYGGAACAACGGTCACCGAGCGCGGCGTGTCGATCAGCGGCGCCGTGTACTTGGGGGAGGAGGCTTTCTCGACGTTGTAGGTCGTCTCGTCCTGGGCTTCGCCGGTGATGGCGGTGGCGCCCAGCGAAATCACTTTGTCCGGTGCTTTTTCGTCGGTTTTTTCCGCCGCGAAAACCATGTGGCCCGCAGAGCCGGCAGTAATCGCCATGCCGATGGCGGATGCGAGCAGACGTGGTGAACTGACCGGTACTTGTGGTTGTTGACGCGACATTTGAATTCCCCTCCCCAAGGATTTGAGGCCGCGGAATATAGGGTAAACAGGTATTCGTAACAATTGCGAAATATTACTATTCGCACTTAATTTACATTCTTTACAATTTACCCTTACGGTTTTTGCTGACTCACTCGTCAGATGTGTTTTACACAGGCAATAAGAATCAATACCATTAGAGCTCCTTTGGTTTCAGGTGCCTTTGTCATGCTGCTGCACATTCCCGGCCTGTTCGAAAAAGACGAGGTGCAGCGCATTCGCGAGGCTCTGGAACAAGCGGATTGGGCTGATGGCAAGATCACCGCCGGCTACCAGTCGGCCAAGGCCAAGCACAATTTGCAGCTGCCTGAAGGGCATCCGCTGGCCAAGGAGATCGGCGCGGCGATGCTGGAGCGGCTGTGGAAAAACCCGCTGTTCATGTCGGCTGCACTGCCGCACAAAGTCTTTCCTCCGTTAGTGAACTGTTACACCGCCGGTGGCAGTTTCGACTTCCATATCGACAATGCGGTGCGCCAACCTAAAGGCAGTATCGAACGGGTACGCACGGACTTGTCCGCCACGCTGTTCTTCAGCGAGCCCGAGGATTACGACGGTGGCGAACTGGAAATCCAGGACACCTTCGGCACCCAGCAGGTGAAGCTGCCTGCCGGTGACATGGTGCTGTACCCCGGCACCAGCCTGCACAAGGTCAATACGGTGACGCGCGGAACGCGACTCGCCTCGTTTTTCTGGACGCAAAGCCTRGTGCGTGAAGACAGCCAGCGCGCCCTGTTGTTCGAGATGGACGGAGCCATCCAGCAACTGACCCGTGATGTGCCCGATCATCTGTCACTGATCCGCCTGACCGGCACTTATCACAATCTGCTGCGTCGCTGGGTCGAGGTGTAAGTGGCGGATTTTCGTTTACGCCGCGAGGAATTGCTCGACGGTGAGCGCCTGCGCGCGATGCTCGACGAAAGTCCGGCCCGCGCGGCCCAGGCCATCCTGATTGCCGCACGCGAAGGGGAGATTGAAGCCCAGGCTTTGCTCGGGCAGATTCTGCTCGACGGCCAGGGGATCGCGCAGGATAAGCCGCTGGCGCTGAGCTGGTTCGGCATCGCCGCGCGCCAGGGGCACCTGATGGCGCGCAACATGCTCGGCCGTTGTCATGAGCATGGTTGGGGTTGTGCGGACGATGCATCGCTGGCGGCCAGGCATTACCGAATTGCCGCTGCGGCAGGGCTGGATTGGGCGATGTACAATTTCGCCAATCTGCTCGCCACCGGGCGCGGTGTAGCCGAGGATCAGGCGCTGGCGCTTAGCTGGTATCGGCGTGCGGCGGACCTTGGCCATGCGAAGTCGATGAACCTGCTGGGGCGCTATATGGAGGAAGGCCGATTTTGCCAGGCCGACCCGGATGCCGCTTTCGAGTGGTATCGACGTTCTGCCAAGGGTGGGGATTTCCGCGGGCAATTCAGCTATGCGGCTGTTCTGGCGCAGGACGGGAAAATCGAAGAGGCCTTGGTGTGGTTGCACAAGGCATTGGCGGCAGGGAACCTGAACTTCCTGCGCGTCAGCGGCCAGGCACTGTTACACGCTCCTCACCCGGATCTACGGGCATTGGCGCCGTGCTTTGAACAGCGTGCCGTGCAATTGCAAAATCAGGCGCTGGCATGAGCATGTGGGTATGACAGTCATTGAGGCGAGCGAAAAGGCTGCTCAGGGTTTTCGCTCGCATTAATCGAAGTTGCCGCAAACAACCGAATCGAAACCGGTTTAGCTCTTCCATTCCCCGCGCAGAGACTTCATATGCTTCATGAAAATATCTGATTGTTCAATGAAGCGTTTAACCACCGACTCGAGATCGTCGCTCTCGTCATGTTCGGTAAGTTCCAGGAATTTATTAATGGCGTCGGCGAGAACACTCAATTCATGGGTATAGAGTTCTCTGGGTGTTTGTACAGACTGGAATTCCTCCAGCTGATTCTTTTGATTCTGTAGGATTTTTATATCTTGATTGATGCGAGCGAGATTGCGGCGGCGGTCATCCAGTTGTTTTTGAATCTGGCTTCTGGCTTGGATCAGGTTGTCATACTTTATACTGTCGCTGATTAAATTGAGGATCTTGCCGGCGGCAGCAATACCTGCCTTGACAAGTTCGACTTGAGGGGCGGGCAAGTTGAGGGTGGCGAGTTTTTCAGCGGTTAGAAATAATTCCTTGATGAGCAAGAAGTTGTCTGTCGCTTCAATGAGTTTTATCGCCTCGTTCAGCTCTGTTTCGTTTTTTACCAGTCGTGCTATTGCGCTTTCTTCTTCTGAGATATACGGAGTAGCGTTGCTGATTGAAGTTTCCAGCTCTTTAATTCGGTATTGGTTGTCGCTGAGTGTCACTGCTTTCAGATTTATCAGATTGTTGTTTAATGCCGTCAGAAAATCTAATGTTCCGGTTGTCCCGCTCTTCATTAATATTTTGATTTCTTTGTAAAAGCTGTCTA
This sequence comes from Pseudomonas sp. P4_C3, assembly GCF_056402075.1. Classification (NCBI taxonomy): domain Bacteria; kingdom Pseudomonadati; phylum Pseudomonadota; class Gammaproteobacteria; order Pseudomonadales; family Pseudomonadaceae; genus Pseudomonas; species Pseudomonas sp. P4_C3. The sequence goes on along the minus strand of NZ_JBFUIC010000148.1, from coordinate 7,467 downwards.
TCGCCTCCTGCTGTTCCGGTGTGGGTGTTCCTGTTTTCAGGTTTTCAATGGCGGTAAGGAAGTGTTTGATTTCAGTAATGGGTAATGCTGTGGGGGTCAGGGTTAAGGTGCTGAGCGCCTGCTTGTTGGTTGAATTTATTTCTTCCTGTAGCGACTTTAATTGTTCCCCTAGTACGGGTAAGTAAATGGTGCTCAATGTACGGATTTTATAATTGAGTGCTTCTCTGCTCTCCTTGATTTTTTTCATGTCAGGTACTGGGTATTGAAATGAGGTGTCTAGTGTATGTACGGTCATGATTGTCCTGTCTTTAAAAGGAAGATTGATGGTAGGGGGGAAGTTTGCACTTGCGGAGTTCAGGCGTTTCGGGTGGCGTTGTTAAAGGCTGTCAATAAATCGCCCGCCTGCTTTTTTATCTTTGACCAGTTATCCATCATCGTGGTTAGCCTGGAGACAAAAGACACCAGGTACATGGCATTGGTAACGCCATCGAGTTTTTTGCTGGATGAGTCGATATAAGCCTGTATCAACTCCCAGAGACTTTCGAGGTTCGATGAACTGCCAGCAGCACCTTCGATCCTGACATGCAGGTCCTGTAGGCTGGTTTCGAATGCCCGCAACGATGCGAGGGTCGCATTGGTGGTTGCAATTTTTGTTTCGATTTCACGTCGTTCGGTTGTTAGCAGATCCAGTTCATTACGAGCCTTGTTGGCCTTGTCTCCATATATTGTAGAAGCAATGATAAAGCCAACTGCGCCACCGATGAGTCCCCACCATTTACTTTTGGAGTATTCTTCGATTTCCGCGAGTTTTTCGTTGATGCGCTGGTTGAGAATTTCAATCCTTTGATTGAACAGTTTTATTTTTTCGTCGAAGTTGTGGCTGTTGCACAGGGCTATTTTCAAACCCAGTGCCGGTTTCAGTGAGTTGCTGATTTCCCGTTTGAATTCGGTGATCTGGGCTTTGGTGATCTGCGTGCTTGCGCTGTGTTCGGTAATAACTGCTTTAAGCTCTTCAACCAGTTCCAGTAATGCCGGAATTTTTCGTTTCTCATCTCCAGTCAATTGGATTTCCGGCAGATTGTCGATTTCCTCCGGGCTCAGGCTGCCGATTTTTCCGACTCCACTGATGTAGCTGGGTAGTGTCATCAGGTAGTTGATGATGGATTGACTGCTTGAAGTGAAATTGTCGGCAAATACATGAAGATCCGAACCAACTCTCTTCATGTTTGATTCCAGCGGCGACCAGGTTTCAGCATGATTTCTCATGGATTTATACAATTTTTTCATATCGGCAGATTTAAGCCCGGCGATATTCAGTTGGTCATACTTGTGTATCTGTTCTATTTCATCAATTTCGATGGGTAGCGCCAGTCCGGCATTGACGTAGCGTCTTATTTTTCTGATGTCATCGTTTGTAACCAATAGTCCACGTTCACGCTCGACACCTTCGAGGGTGCCGGAAACGGCCCCCATGAAATCCGATGTCAGTGAGTTAAGTTCTTCGGCGGTAATGGTCTGTTCTTGAATGGCTAACATGAAAATCCCTTTTGTGTTTTTTCGTCATGGAGGTCCTTGTTGTTGCCGCTGAAAAGTAATGGTAGTTGTGGTTAAAGTTAAGTCTGGAAGAATTTCAATGTGTGTCGGGTAGGGAGTGAAACTCTGAGTTTTGCTGTTTCTATTGAATAAAGTGCAGCTTTCTGATATCGAAACTTAATGTGTTGTGAAGTCGCTTTGGAATCGCTTTCAAGATGAAATGGTGGAAATAAAAAAAAGGCCTGTGATTACTCACAGGCCTTTTTTGTACAGCGGGCAGAATTTAAACGTAGAACGACTTCAGCGGCGGGAAGCCATTGAACTCAACAGCGCTGTAACTGGTGGTATAGGCACCGGTCGACAGCCAGTACAGGCGATCACCGATGGCCAGGTTCAGCGGCAGGCCGTACTTGTAGTTTTCGTACATGATGTCGGCGCTGTCGCAGGTCGGGCCAGCGATGACCACTTCTTCCATCTCGCCCTTTTTCTCGGTCCAGATCGGGAACTTGATGGCTTCGTCCATGGTTTCGATCAGGCCGGAGAACTTGCCCACATCCGTGTACACCCAACGCTCTACCGCGGTACGGGATTTACGCGCAACCAGCACCACTTCGCTGACCAGGATACCGGCGTTGGCGATCAGCGAACGGCCCGGTTCCAGGATGATTTCCGGCAGGTCGTCACCGAAGTCTTCCTTGAGGAAACGGATGATTTCCTCGGCGTAGGTTTCCAGGCTGTTGGTGCGGGTGATGTAGTTGGCCGGGAAGCCGCCGCCCATATTGATCAGTTTCAGGTGAATGCCGTCTTCTTCCTTCAGGCGTTCGAAGATCACTTTGACCTTGGCGATGGCCGCGTCCCAGACGCTGATGTCGCGCTGCTGCGAACCCACGTGGAACGAGATGCCGTAAGGCACCAGGCCCAGGTCGCGGGCGAGGATCAGCAGGTCCATGGCCATGTCGGTCTGGCAGCCGAATTTGCGCGACAGTGGCCAGTCGGCGGTGGTCGAGCCTTCGGTCAGGATGCGCACGTAGACTTTCGAACCCGGTGCGGCCTTGGCGATGTTGCGCAGGTCGGCTTCGGAGTCGGTGGAAAACAGGCGCACGCCCTTCTCGTAGAAGTAGCGGATGTCCTTGGATTTCTTGATGGTGTTGCCGTAGCTGATACGGTCGGCGCTGACGCCGCGATCCATCACTTTGTCCAGTTCATAGATCGAGGCGATGTCGAAGCTCGAGCCTTTCTCTTTGAGCAGGTCGATGATCTCGACGGCCGGGTTGGCCTTGACCGCGTAGTAGACCTTGGCGAATTCGAAACCGGCGCGCAGGTCGTCATAGGCCTGGCTGATCATCGCGGTGTCGATCACCACGAACGGGGTTTCCTGCTTGTCGGCGAACGCCTTCATTTTGTCAAAAGTGGCGCGCGCGAAATAATCTTCGACCTGGATCGGCATGCTGGGAACTCCTACTGGCAAACTAAAATTATCAATGGGTGCAAATGAACGTCCTCCGTATCCCCACTTTGGTTCGCCTACTTCCCAAGGCATGTCGCCGAAAGCAAAAAGGCCATGGGAAGTGCAGCTTTCCCTTGGCCTTGCTGTCTCGTCGTCAGTACTTGAGCCGGATGGATCGTTTCCAGCATGGACGTTCGGCGCGAACTTTAGGGCGTGAGGGGCCTGAGATCAACAAAAAATGTCGCGTTTTTGCACTCTTCTGACGTGCGTTGCGAGCATTACTCTTTGTAACCGACACAGATGACAGTCGGATGTTCCCAAGGAATTGTGAAGTGTTAAGAATACCTGCACGTTCGACGCTTTTGTGCGCCAAGTCGCTAGTAACTACGATAGCGTCAACATCGCCGACGTTGGCTGCGAAAAGGTAGGCTGAGAGGGGATTTGACTATTTCAGCGCGTATTTTCGGATGGCTTTTACAGACGCGACTGTTGATATTTTTTTCCGGTATGCCGATTACCCAAAAATTGCACAAACCTTGTAGGAGCGAGCCTGCTCGCGATGGCATTTTCACTGCCAACATCGTCGTTGACTGATATTGCGCTATCGCGAGCAGGCTCACTCCTACAGGTTTTGCGTTTTTTACCTGGCGATATGGGTGATCAGGCGATCACTGCCTTGGCAGGCGACACGATATTGGTCTTCATCCCGCGCGATCGGCCAGAGCTCAGGTAAGCCGCAATCGACTCCTGCGTCACCTCCCCCAAAAACACCCGCTCGGCATCCATCACCGGCAACCACGCGCGATTGAACTCGTACATGCGCGACAGCAAGATGCGCAAGTGCTCGTCGTACGCTGCGGTGGCGTTGAACTCGCGTTGGTACTGCGCGCAAGTGCCGGCTTGACGGTGCAGGTCGCGACGGCGCACGTAACCCAGGGCTTTATTCTCGGCACAAGTGACCACCACGTAGCGTCGGTCATGCTCGTCCATCAACTCCAGCGCTTCGGCCACCGGGGTTTGCGGGCTGACGGAAGGCGCGTTGTCCGCCGCGTCTTCGGCTTTTACCAGCAGCAGGCGCTTGAGTGTGCTGTCCTGACCGACGAAGTTGCTGACAAACTCATCCGCCGGGTGCGCGAGCAACGTGTCCGGGTGATCGATCTGCAACAGCTTGCCGGCGCGGAAGATCGCGATCTTGTCGCCGAGCTTGATCGCTTCGTCGATGTCATGGCTGACCATGATCACGGTCTTGTTCAGCGCCCGCTGCATTTCGAAGAACTCGTTCTGGATCATCTCGCGGTTGATCGGGTCGACCGCACCGAAGGGTTCGTCCATCAACAGCAGCGGCGCATCGGCGGCCAGTGCGCGAATCACACCGATCCGCTGTTGTTGGCCTCCGGACAATTCCCGCGGATAGCGATGCAGGTATTGCTTGGGTTCGAGCTTGATCATGCTCATCAACTCACGGGCGCGGTCGTGGCATTTCTGCTTGTCCCAGCCGAGCAGTTTCGGCACGACCACGATGTTCTCTTCGATGGTCATGTTCGGGAACAGACCGATCTGCTGGATCACGTAGCCGATGTTGCGGCGCAGCGTTACTTCGTCGAGACCGGTGGTGTCTTCGCCGTTGATCAGGATCTTGCCCGAGGTCGGTTTGATCAGGCGGTTGATCATTTTCAGCGTGGTGCTTTTGCCGCAACCCGATGGCCCGAGGAACACGCAGATTTCGCCTTCATTGACGGTCAGGCTCACCGAATCCACGGCTTTCACATCTTTGCCGTTGCTTTGGAAGGTCTTGCTGAGGTTTTGAAGTTCGATCATTTGAGCAGTCCTTTTGGAGTCAACGAGCGCTGTAGCACTTGCAGAATGAGGTCGGCGATGATTGCCAGCACACTGACCAGCACAGCACCGACGATCAGCATCGACATGTCGCTGCGGCTGATGGAAGCGAGGATGAGTACGCCGAGGCCTCCGGCGCCGATGGTGGCGGCGATGGTCATGACACCGATGTTCATCACCACGGCGGTGCGCACACCGGCGAGGATTACCGGTACGGCGATGGGCAGTTCGACCATGCGCAGGCGCTGGCCGAAGGTCATGCCGATACCGCGGGCGGCTTCGCGGATGCCCGGCTCGACGCTGGTCAGGGCCAGGTAGGTGTTGCGCATGATCGGCAACAGCGAGTACAGGAAAACCGCGGTAATCGCCGGCATCGGCCCCAGGCCCTGGTCGAACTTTGAGTAGAACGGCAGCAGCAGGCCGAACAGGGCAATCGACGGCACAGTCAGCAGCACGGTGGCGCTGGCCTGCAACGGCCCGGCGAGGCTCGGGAAGCGTGTCATCAGGATGCCCAGCGGCACGCCAACCACAATCGCCAGGGTCACGGCGATGCCGACCAGCATGATGTGCTGCCAGGTCAGGTGGATCACCTGCTGCCAGTCGAGATGGGAAAAGGCGTTGATAAATTCCATGACTTTTTCTCTTCCCGCCTCAATTATTAGAAAGCAAGGGGTGTTGGCGCAGGAAATCCGCGGCAACGGCTGAAGGATTTTGGTGCTCGACGTCGACCCGCGCGTTGAGTTCGCGCATGGTGTTGTCGTCGAACAGTTCAGCCAGCGGCTTGAGCTGTGCGGCCAATTGCGGATGCGCATCGAGGTAGGCCTGACGCACCACGGGCGCGGCGGTGTAGTCGGGGAAGTAGTGCTTGTCGTCTTCCAGCAGTTTCAGCTGGAAGGCGTTGAGGCGACCGTCAGTGGTGTAGACCAGACCGGCAAACACCTGGCCGTTGCGCAGGGCGGTGTAGACCAACCCTGCGTCCATCTGCCGGATGTTTTTGCGGGTCAGGTTCATGTCGTAGAGCTTGACCATGCCATCAAGACCGTCCGAACGGTTGGCGAACTCGGTATCCAGCGCCACCAGGTTGTTGGTCTCGGCTTCCTTTCGCAGCACCGTGTTCAGCTCACTGATGGTGTTGATTCGCGGGTATTGGTCGGCGACATTCTTCGGTAGGGCGAGGGCGTAGGTGTTGCTGAATTTCGACGGGGTGAGCCAGACCAGGCCTTTTTTCGCATCGAGTTCTTTCACTCGGGCGTAGGACTGTTCGCTGTCGAGTTTTTCAGTGACATGGTTGTAGGCCACCAGCGAAACGCCGGTGTATTCCCAGAGCATGTCCAACTGGCCACTTTCATGGGCGCTGCGGGCCAGATTGCTGCCCAGGCCGCCGGTCACTTGCACCTCGTAACCCTTGGTGCGCAGGTACTGCGAAGTGATTTCCGCCAGCAGGGTCTGTTCGGTGAACACCCGGGCGCCGATGCGGATCAAGGGTTTGTCAGCGGCTTGGGTAAATCCTGCGAACAGCAGGACGCAGCCTAGTAAAAAGCTTGATGTTTTCATGACGATTCCTTTGCCGAGGCTTAAGACGGGCGCAAGCCGCGTTCGAGCCAGAGGCGGCTGGCGAGTGTCACCAGGCCGTCGAGCAACAAGGCCAGCAGAGCGGTGCAGGCCGCGCCGAGGAGCAATTGCGGCTGATTGTTCAGGGCAATGCCGGGGAAGATCAGGCTGCCGAGACTGTTGGCGCCGATCAGGAACGCCAGCGGCGCCGTCCCGACATTGATCGCCAACGCCACGCGCACACCACCGATGATGATCGGCACCGCGTTGGGCAATTCGACTTTCCGCAGCACCTGGAGCGGGGTCATGCCGATGCCGACGGCGGCTTCCTTGAGCGAACCCTGAACGTTTTTCAGGCCTTCGTAGGTGTTGCGTACGATGGGCAGTAGCGAGGCGAGGAACAGGGCGAAGATGGCCGGGCCGCTGCCGATGCCGAGGATACCGAGGGCTATGGCCAGAACGGCGAGGGGCGGAACGGTGTTGCCGATGTTGAAAAACTGCATGAAGCGTTCGGCACGGCCGACCATGGACGGGCGGCTGAGGAGGATGCCGGCAGGAATGCCCACGACAAGGGCGGCCAGCATGGAAGCGAGGACGAGAATCAGATGAGCTTGCAGGTAAAACAACAAATCGTCGCGGTAGTGTTCGATCGTGTCGATGCCGATCCAGTGGATCAGCAGGGCCAGAAGGGCGATTACCAGCGCGCCTCCTATCAGCCCTTTGCCATAGTGGATAGCCACAGGCGGACTCCTTTTTTCAGTCGGCGAAAAATTTTCGTGTGGCAACGCCATGCCTGGCTGCCGAAAAATGATCGCGAGAAGCAGCTCATGCCGAGCGCGTTCCACTGTAGGAGCGAGCCTGCTCGCGATGGACGTCAACGATAACGCTGGGTATCTGAATGTACGCGTTGTCTGGACGTTTTTTCGCGAGCGAGCTCGCTCCTACAGAGGGTAGGCACACGGCTATTGAGCCATGAGCACAGCCTCGTCAGGCTGAATTGCAGGTGTTTCAGGCCCCCGACGAGTGGTCGTAACGGGGGAGTGGACGTCTCCGTGCTTTAAAAGGTTCCCATCTGAAGCTGCATTTGGCCACCCCTAATG